>JAAYXG010000762.1 GCA_012516015.1 Lysobacteraceae bacterium
GAGAGGGCGTGGGGCTCGGGGCGTGGGGCTTGGGCCAGATAAGACGCAACGGAAGGGCGTGGGGCTTGGGCCAGATAAGACGCAACAGAAGGGCCTGGGGCGTAGGCCGGAATAAGAAGAAAGCAGAAGGGCGCTTACTTGCCTTCTTGATGTGCGCAGGAACGCGATCTTGATGAGCCAGCTCTAGAGCGGCGGCGAGTCGCTTCCGGCCCAAGCCCCACGCCCTTCCATTGTCTGGCCCAAGCCCCACGCCCCGAGCCCCACGCCCTTGTTTTGTTCTTAGTGTTTTTCCGCCAGCTGCGGAAAGATCCCTTTCATGTAGAACGAGAATGCGGGCAGCGATTGCGGGTCGATCTGGTTCAGCTCCGCATAGTGTGCGACGAGCGCATCGGAATCGGATTTGTATACGTTCGGTTCGATCTCGACGGTCGGGAAGGTTGGCTTCTTTCCAGTCGCCGCCGAAAGCTTCTCTTTGATCTGCGCGAGCTCGGCGCTGTCCGGTTCGCACCGCACGATCTCGAATCGATCGATGAGTCTCGCCTCCGAGATGAAGAGCAGAAACTTGAACGAGAAGGGACAGTTCGTGAGGAGGTAGGCAGTCGGTTTCATGGCAGTGGCGCTCAAAGCGCCAAGTTGGCAGTTGACAGCCAGAAGGGTGTCCTCCTCACCGTCAACCGTCAACCGTGAAGCTCGGCGCATTACTTTCATTTGCAGATGACGTGTGACAACTGACGGACCGTGCGAATACGCGTTTCACGCTCCGTCATTGCGTTCGTTGCAATCTTGTGCGCTTCTCGCGGGAGGTGTAATTCTCGTCCATCGTGCATCAACGTGCATGTAAGAAGTACTCAAGGAGAGGCGGCATGCGGAAGCGCACTTCCATGATGTTCGCAGCGACGACGATAGGACCGATCGCGTTGATGACGTCGGCGCTCGCGCAGCAGCAAGCGCCGGAAGACGAGGAGGCGCTCGCGAACATCGTCGTGACCGGTACGCGTGTTCCCAATCGCTCCGCGCTCGAGACAGCCGTTCCCGTCGACGTCGTCTCGAGCGAGTCGCTGCAGAACCTGGGCGTGACCGAGGTCAATCAAGCGCTCGCGGTCACGCTGCCCTCGTTCAATTTCCCGAGGCCGGGTTTGGCGGACGGGACCGATACGATTCGTCCGGCCACCTTGCGCGGGTTGGCGCCGGATCAAACGCTCGTGCTGGTGAACGGTAAACGTCGTCACGCCGCCTCGCTCGTCAATATCAACGGCACGATCGGTCGCGGTTCCGCGGCGGTCGATCTCAATGCCATTCCGAACGCGATCATCGACTCGATCGAAGTGCTGCGGGACGGCGCCTCCGCACAGTACGGCTCCGATGCGATCGCGGGCGTCATCAACATTCGGCTGCGCACGAACTCCGATGGCGGCGACATCGGCGTCCACTACGGCTGGCGGGAATCCGAGTACGAGGTCATTACCGGAACGCCGCCTCCGGGCGCCGGCTGGTCCGCACCGCCGCGGCTGTCTCGCGACGTCTCGGATGGCGAGACGTTGACGGTCTCCGCATGGAAGGGCTTCGCGCTCGGGGAAAATGGAGCCCTCACGATCGCGGCCGAATACAAGGATCAGGAGCATACCGAGCGCGGCGGCTGGGATGCGCGCCAACAGTTTCCGTTGGTGAACGGCTCGTTCGATCCGCGCGAGCTCACGTTCGATCGCTTCAATTCGTGGTACGGCGAGCCGGAGATCGAACAGGCGACGCTGTTCGCGAATGCGGAGTATGAATTCGAAACCGGCGCGACGATGTACGGATGGGCGAGCTATCAGCGGCGCGATGCGCGCTCGGCCGGCTTCTATCGCCGCGCGGTCGACGACCGCAACACGATCGAAATCTATCCGGAAGGGTTCTTGCCGATCATCGCACCGGAGGTCACCGACTACTCGGCAGCCTACGGGATCCGCTGGGAGCTCGGCGAATGGGACATGGATTCCTCGCTTTCCTACGGCTACAACGAAATGGAGTTCACGATCGAGAACACCTTGAATCGCTCGCTCGGTCCGAGCAGCAAGACGGAATTCGATGCGGGCGGGTTCGACTACGATCAGCTCGTGCTCAACATTTCCGGAGTTCGACCCGTCGAGGTCGGCTGGCTCTCTTCGCCCTTAAATATCGCGATCGGTCTCGAAGCGCGCCGCGAGACGTACTCGATCACGGCGGGCGAACCGGACTCCTACCGCAACGGCGGCGTGCTCTTGCCGGACGGGAGCCCGACGCAATCGGGATCGCAGGTCTTCCCGGGCTTCAGGCCCGAGAACGAAGTGAGCGAGAACCGCGAGGCGGTCGGCGCATTCATCGATCTGGAAGCGAACATCACGCCGAAGCTCTTGGCTTCTGTCGCCGTGCGTGGGGAGCACTATTCCGATTTCGGCGAGAATTTATCCGGCAAGATCTCCGCACGGTACGATTTCACGGATGCCTTCGCGCTGCGCGCATCGGTGCAGAACGGTTTCCGTGCGCCCTCGTTGCAGCAGCAGTTCTTCGCGACCACGTCGACGAACTTCATCGGCGGCATTCCGTTCGACATCACGACGTTCCCGGCGACCGATCCCGTCGCGCAGGCGCTCGGGGCGCGTGAGCTCGATGCGGAAGAGTCGCAGAACTTCTCGATCGGCGCGGTGCTGCAGCTCGGCGCGCTCAGCATCACGATCGATGCGTACCGCATCGACATCGACGATCGCATCGTCCTATCGGAAAACCTCACGGCGGCGAACGTGCGCGCGTATCTCGAGGAGCAAGGATTCATCGGTGTCGGAGGCGGCCGCTTTTTCATCAACGGCGTCGATACGGAAACGGAAGGCGTCGACATCGTCGCGAGCTATCCGGTCCTGTTCGCTCGAGCCGGCCGTCTCGACCTGACGTTCACCGCAAACTTCAACTCGACGGACGTGACGCGCACGCCGACGACGGCGCCGCTTGCTGCGCTCGATCCGCCGCCGGTCTTGTTCGAGCGCGTGAACGTGCTGACGTTCGAAGAGGGGACGCCTGAGGACAAGTTCTCTCTGACGGCGAATTGGACCCTCGATCGACTCGCCGCCACGCTGCGCGCCACGCGCTACGGGGAGGTATTGTCGCCCGACACGGTCGCCACGTTCGCCTCCACGGTCATCAACGATGTCGTGCTCTCCCCGAAGACGCTGATCGACATCGAAGCGCGCTACGACATCACGGACCACATGCGCATCGCGCTCGGCTCGGACAACGTGACCGATGAGTATCCCGATCCGAATCCGCCCGCCGCGAACGGTACGGGTACGACCTCGTTCTCGAACTACTCCCCGTTCGGACGCTCGGGAAGATTCGTGTACGGGAAGCTGACCTATCGCTTCTAGGTTCCAAGAAACTTTCGCCA
>JAAYXG010000763.1 GCA_012516015.1 Lysobacteraceae bacterium
ATTCCCGCTCGAAGGCGTCATTCCTTGCTGGACGGAAGCCCTGCAGACGATGAAGGTCGGCGGCCAAAGCCGAATCATCTGCCCGCCGGATCTCGCCTATGGCGACCGCGGCTCGGGCAGTATCAAGCCGGGCTCGACGCTCGTTTTCGACGTGGAGCTGCTCGAAATCAAGCAACCGGCCCCGTAGGCCGGTCGTACTCCCGTCCGGCTCGGGCTTCCCTACATCCATGTAGGTCGGAGTTTCATTCCGACCTTTTTCTTGGTCGGATTAAAATCCGACCTACAAGCACGGGGTTCGTTCTCTGGCTGTCCACCGTCGACTGTCCCGCCAGCCGCCCTGTTGCTCCGGCTCGCCGAAGCACGATAATCGTCGGGCGCATCCCACTCACACGAGCCCACCCCGCTGGCGAGGACGAGGTGACATAAACATGCTGCGAAGGTCTTTCATCGTGATGGCCGCCCTGCTGTGTGCTTCCACGGCGAGCGCGGACGTGGTGCAGGGGCGGGACTATGCCCTGCTGCCGTCGCCGCAGCCGGTGGCCACGGCGGGAAAGATCGAGGTGATCGAATTCTTCTCGTACGGGTGCCCGCACTGTGCCCGCTTCCATCCGACCGTGACGAAGTGGGCGAAGGCGCTGCCGGACGATGCCGTGTTCGTGCGCGTCCCGGTGTCCTTCGGGAGGCGCCCATGGGGGCAGCTCGTGCGCGCGTACTATGCGCTCGAGGCCATGGGAGACCTCGAAAAGTTCGACGACGCCTTGTTCAAGGCGATCCACGACGAGCATAAGCCGCTCTTCAACGAGGACAGCCTCGCAGCCTGGGTTGCCGAACGCGGAGGCAGCGCCGCGAAGTTCCGAGAAGCATTCAATTCCACGGCTGTTTCGCAGAAGTCGCTTCGGGCCGAGCAACTCACGCGCGACTATCGCGTTTCAGGCGTCCCGCAGCTCGCGATCAATGGCAAGTACGTGCCGTTGGGCGACACTCAAGAAGACATGCTGCGAATCGCCAACGAGCTGATCGCGCGTGAACGAGCCGCGAAAACGCAATAGCCCGACGGCGCCTCTCTGACTAACCGCTAGCCGCCAACCGCTTCTTTCACTTTGGGTCTTTCTAAACGGCGCGCGACTGCTTCACAATCGGCAGGATGAGCTCAGATCGGAAGAACATCGCCTCGACAGGGCCGGTTTACGAGCAACCGCTCAACGAGCGGATGCGCACGTTCCTGCGCCTGGACTTTCTGTATTCGCAAACGCTTTATCACGAAGAGCAGCAAGACCAGTGGGCGACACGCGCCGCGGTCAACTCGCTGCTCGAGATCCTCGCGATCACCGCTCGCGGCGACATTCGCAGCGAGGTCTTGAAAGAGCTCGAGCGCCAGATGAGCGTGATGCACGACTATTCGTCGCGCCCAGGGGTCGACGGCTCGCGCCTGAAGGCGGTTCTCGCCAACTTGACACGGCTGCGCACCGAGCTCAATTCCGCCGGCGCGCTCTTCATGCAGCGGCTGCGCGATTCCGAGTTCCTGAACTCGATCAAGCATCGCAGCTCGATTCCCGGCGGGACATGCGAATTCGACCTGCCGGACTACCGTCACTGGCTCGATCAACCGTTCGAAGTCCGCTTCGCGGCGTTTTCGGATTGGATGTCGACGATCCGTCCGCTCTGCGATGCCGTCGCGGAGCTACTGTGGCTCACCCGCGAATCGGGTCGTCCGCGGCCCGAAGTGGCGACTGGCGGTATCTTCCAGGTTGTGTTCGATCGCGACACGCCGAACCAGCTCCTGCGCATCACGTTGCCCCCCGGCACGTCGCTCTTCCCCGAAATCAGCGGAAGCCATCATCGCTGCAGCATCCGATTCTTGAACTGGACCGACGTCAACGTGCGCCCCGTTCAAACGACGGAGGACGTGCAGTTTTTGCTGACGGTATGTAATTGAGCGAGCACACTCGCTCGTCGACAGGCGACAGCGAGAAACTCGAAGCCGACTGCGAGGTCACAAACGGCATCCGCATCTCTAGCTGTGGTCCGTAGTCTGTTAGCCTGTTATCAGCCATGCCTTCTGTTCCCTGTCCAACCTGCGGCCGCACCGTCGAATGGAAACCGACCTCGCGTTGGCGCCCGTTCTGCAGCGAGCGCTGCAAGCTCATCGACCTCGGCGCGTGGGCGTCGGGTCAGCGTGCGATTCCGGGAGACGAAGTGAAGGACGAGGGCGAGCACGACGGTTCGCGCGAGGGCGAATAGCCTCTGCACGCGAGCGCGTTGTAGGTCGGATTTCAATCCGACCAAGAATGTCGACCGCGCTGCATGGAGCATTCGCGGGCCGACCTACAAGCCTGTGCGCTCACTCCATCCGGAGTGCACGCACCAGGAACGCCCACTGATCCGCGAAATCTTCGATCTGCATCCACACCGGCTTGCCTGCACCGTGGCCGGCGCGCGTTTCGATGCGAAGCAGAATCGGGTTGTCGCATCCTTGCGCCGCCTGCAATGCCGCCGTGTACTTGTAGCTGTGCCACGGCACGACGCGATCGTCGCGATCCGCCGTCGTCACCAGTGTCGGCGGGTAGCACGTCCCCTCTCGCACCCGATGCAGCGGCGAATAGGCATAGAGCGCCTTGAACTCGTCTTCGTTCTCGCTCAAGCCATAGTCGCCCGACCACTGTCGCGCATTCGAGCTCGGCGTGTGATAGCGAAGCATGTCGAGCACCCCGACGGCCGGCAACGCCGCGCCGAACAGCTCGGGGCGCTGATTCAGGACGGCCGCGACGAGCAGCCCGCCGTTGCTACGGCCCCGAATCGCGAGCTTCGGTGTCGAGGTGTAGCCCGCATCGATCAGCCATTCGGCCGCCGCGATGAAATCGTCGAATACGTTCTGTTTCTGCAGCTTCGTGCCCGCGCTGTGCCACGCTTCGCCGTACTCGGATCCGCCGCGGATGTTCGCGAGCGCGTATGCGCCGCCCATCTCGAGCCACACGATCACGGGGGTGCTGTATGCAGGCTGCTGAGCAAGATTGAAGCCGCCGTACCCGTAGAGCAGAAGCGGCGTCTGGCCGTTCTTCGCGAAATCACTCTTCCGCGTGATGAACATGGGCACGCGCGTCCCGTCCTTGCTCTCGTAAAAGACCTGCTCGGTCACGTACGCGCTCGTGTCGACCGGCAGCTTCGGCGCGCGAAAGAGAGAAACCTCGCCGGTTGCGACATCGAGGCGCGAGATGGACAGGGGCGTCAGAAAATCCGTGTAAGAGAAGAACGTTTCGCTCGCATCGATCGCGCCCCCGAAGCCCTTCGCGAGCCCTAATCCGGGCAGCTTCACGTCGTAGATCGGCTTGCCCTCCAGGCTGCTCACGCGCACGACGGAATGCGCATCTTCTAGGTAATGCGAGATGATGCGATCGCTCAAGATGCTCGTGTCACGCAGCGCGAACTTCGTTTCCGGCAAAACATCGCGCCATTGGTCCTTCGAGGGACGCGACAAATCGATCGCGACCAACCTTGCGTTCGGCGCGTCCGCCGTAGTACGCACATAAAAGACGTCGTCGATCTCCGCGATGAACTCGTACTCGGCATCGAAGGTGTCGATGAGTCGCACGACGTCGCCGCTCGGCGCCCCGTCGGGCCCGAGCTTCCGGTAGTAAATGCCCTGGCTTTGCGAACCGTCGTACAGGAACAGCACGAGGTAGCGCCCGTCGTCGCTGACGAACGGATACGGATTGCGCGTCGGGTGATCGGTCACTTTGAAAATGTGCTGGTCGGATGCGACCGGCGTGCCGAGCACGTGTCGATAGATTTCCCGCTGCTTCGATCCGTCTCCGGTGCCGTCCGGCAGCATGGGATAGCGCGAGTAGTACACCGATTTCGAATCCGCCGTCCACGCAACCTCGGCGAATTTGAGAAAGCGCAGCACCTCGGGAAGATCTCTGCCCGTCTCGACATCGCGGAAATGCCACGTCCGCCAGTCCGTTCCGCCGTCTGACAAACTGTAAGCGAGCACGCGACCATCGGGACTCGGCACGAACTCGCCGAGCGCGATCGTGCCATCCGGGCTCAACGCGTTCGGATCCAAGAGAACGCGCGGCTCGCCGTGGAGCGACTCGGCGACGTACAGCACACTCTGGTTCTGCAGTCCGTCGTTGCGCAGATAGAAGTAGCGCCCGCCCCGCACGATCGGCACGTCATAGCGCTCGTAGTTCCAAAGCTCGGTCATCCGGGCCTTGATCCGCTCGCGCGCGGGAATCGACTCCAAGAAGGGCTGCGACAGCGCATTCTGCGCCTCGATCCACACCCGCGTTTCGGGGCTCGCCTCGTCTTCGAGCCAGCGATACGGATCGGGCACGCGAACGCCGTGGTACACGTCGACATGATCGATCCGCTTCGATTCCGGATAGGCGAAAGTACGCCCGCTCGCACCCTCCTCGGCCGGATCGGAGGAACACGACAGCATCGACAAGGCCGCCACCACCACCAGAATGCGATACATCGAAGGCTTCTCTCTCAGCCGCTGAGGGGTTCACGCGCAAGAAGGGTCTTCTTTCTGGCGTCCGCACGTCTGCGCTCCCACACGTGCCGACTCGTCACCCCTTGCCGGGGCATGCATACTGCATTCGTCGCTACGGCGCTGCAACTTCATCTGCACACACGGACCATGCGGTATACAACGTTCGCTGTTCTGCTCTTCGGATCGCTTGCGGCTACGTTCGTTCGAGCGGAGCCCCTCACCGTCGAACGCATCTTTGCGGCACCG
>JAAYXG010000764.1 GCA_012516015.1 Lysobacteraceae bacterium
ACGCCATGCTTGCGCAATGCCTCGCACACGAGTGGCCCGATCGTCAGATTGGGCACGTAGTGATTGTCCATGACGTCGAAGTGAATCGTGTCGGCGCCCGCGGCGAGAACGTTGTCGACCTCCTCGCCGAGCTTTGCGAAGTTGGCCGAGAGGATGGAAGCGGCGATCCAAGGAGATGGCATATGGCTACGTTGACGGTTGACGGTTGACGGTTGACGGTTGACGGTTGACGGTTGACGGTTGACGGTTAGACAGTTCCTTCGCTTCCGACTGTCAACAGTCAACCGTCAACTGTCAACCCCGTTTTCTACTTCATCCCCCTCGCCTCTCGAATGAGCTCGTAAGCCGCGCGAATCTCGCGCGTTTTCTCCTGCGCGAGCGCCATCATCGACTCAGGTAGGCCTTTCGCGACGAGTTTGTCGGGATGGTTACGACTCATGAGACGACGGTACGCGCTCGTGACATCGCTGTCCGAGGCGGTGCGCGCGAGACCGAGCACCTCGTAGGCTTCGGCAAGGCGGTTCGCGACGGGTGCGGCGCGCGGCCTGGCGGCGGCGCTTTGCATGCGCAATAGAGCTTCCATTTGGATCACTTCGTACGCCGACACACCGAGCGCCGAGCATACTCGCGCAAGTACTGCACGTCCGGCGGTGCCCAAGCTGCCGCCGTGCAACGCGGTTCGCAGTTGGATCTGAACGAACATGCGGCAAAGATCCGAGCGCTCGCGGCAGAGGTTGGAAAGTCGAGCGAGCGCGACATCGAGCGGAAATTCGCGGTCCTTACCTTCGCGGTACAGATCCATCGCCGCCTGCAGCTCGCGCTCACCGAGAGCGAGCTCGTCCATCATCGCTCGCGCTGCCCGTATCTCTCGCTCGGATATGCGGCCATCGGCTTTCGCGATATGACCCATCGTTTGAAAAGTCGTGCGAAAGAATGCTTTCTGCACCGCTGTGCTCGCAGGCGATTCATGGCGGAATCGATTCCGTCCGAGCCCGATATCCATGAGCGCACCGAGCAGAAGGCCGACGAGCGCACCGCCGGGGCCAGCCGCAACGAGGCCAATCAATCCGCCGAAGGCTTTACCCCGCCAATGCATCGATCTTGAAGCTCATCCCACCCGCTGCGACAATTCACGCATGGTAACAGTGCAGGCGAATCGACGCGCAGCGCGCTCGCCGCATCGAGAGAGCCGCTCCATGTCCGCGACCGCCCCGTCCCCTCCGCTGTTCGAATCGAACTTGCGCGGCCTCGCCCTCCTACATCGAGGCAAGGTTCGCGATATCTACGAGGTCGACGATCGTCACATGCTGATCGTCACGACGGACCGCTTGAGCGCGTTCGATGTCGTACTGCCTGATCCCATCCCCGGCAAGGGACGCATTCTCACGAAAATCTCGCAGTTCTGGTTCGACAAGACGCGTCACATCGTCCCGAACCACACGACCGACTATCCGCTCGAGCGTGCTGTCGCCGATGAGAACGATCGGTCGGCAATCGCGGATCGCAGCATGATCGTAAAGCGCTTGCGCGCCCTACCGATCGAAGCGGTCGTTCGCGGCTATCTGATCGGCTCGGGTTGGCGCGACTACCAGCAAACGGGCATGGTGTGCGGCATTACGCTGCCGCACGGTCTCAGGCAAGCCGAGAAGCTGCCCGAGCCGCTATTCACGCCGGCGACCAAAGCGCAGCTCGGTGAGCACGACGAGAACATCGCCTATGATCGTGTCGTCGAGTTGGTCGGCCGCGGCGTCGCAGAGCAAGTTCGAGCGACCGCCCTCGCCCTCTACACCTTCGCGGCGGAGCATGCTCTCGCGCGCGGTATCATCATCGCGGACACGAAGTTCGAATTCGGCCTGGACGAAGC
>JAAYXG010000765.1 GCA_012516015.1 Lysobacteraceae bacterium
TCGACGACGTCATCGTCAGCGGAATTCGCACCGAGCAATGCTGCGAGACGACGGCCCGTCACGCATCGGATCTCGGCTATCGGGTGCAGTTCGTCCTCGATGCGACGCTGACGTTCGACATGCATCACGCCGACGGCTCGTTGTACGCGGCGTCGGACATCAAGACCCGCACGCGGACCGTCCTCGATGATCGATTCGCCACCGTATGTTCGATGGAGCACGCGCTTGAGACAGTCAGCCGCAATTGACGTTCTGTTCGTCATCCTGCCCGACACACTCTTGTTGGATTGGGCGGGGCCGGCAGAAGCCATCCGGATTGCGAATCAGGTCGCGGAGCTGCGCGGCGAGCAGCCGCGTTTCCAGCTTCGCTTCGCCGGGCCGCGAAGCGAAGCGCGAAGCTCCGTCGGAGCGCTGATCGGCAATCTCGAACCGCTCCCCACGAGCCTGCCGGACGGCTCTTGGGTCGTGCTGAGCGGCAGCCCGACGATCTCACTGCATGCCGACGCGAGTGCTGACAAAGCGATCGTAAAGTGGCTCACACGCGTCCGCCCGGGAGACCGCGACATTCGACTGATCACGATCTGTTCCGGTGCAGTGCTCGCCGCGCGCGCAGGCTTGCTGAAAGGCCGGTCCGCGACGACCCACCACCAACATCTCGAGGAGCTCGGCTCGATTGGCAGCGACTGCAAAGTCGTCAGCAATCGCGTCTTCGTGAACGACGGGCCCGTGTGGTCGAGCGCCGGGATTACCGCGGGCATCGACCTCGCGCTGCATCTCATCGGGCTGGAGTGCGGACCGACCGTTGCCGCGCGAGTCGCCGAAACGATGGTTCTGGGCGTTCGACGCAGTACGAACGATCCGCAGATCTCGCCGCTACTGGCGCATCGCAATCATCTTCACCCCGCGGTGCATCGGGTTCAGGATGCGGTGAGCGAGGCGCCGACGCGCGACTGGACGCTCGAGCGAATGGCGCGCGTCGCGCATACGTCCTCCCGCCATCTGACGCGCCTCTTCATCGAGCATACCGGCGCGACGCCGTTGCAATACTTGCGCGCCGTGCGTCTCGCGCTGGCGGAGATGTCGCTGCGTGCGGGCCATAGCGTCACGCGAGCCGCCGAGTTGGCCGGCTTTCGATCCGATACGCAGCTGCGCCGCGCTTGGCGCGACCTCGGTCAGCACGGCACGCCCTCGACGGTATCCCGCGCCGCGGCTCAGCTCGGTCAATGACTCGAAGAGGCATTCATGCTCGAGCTCAGACCCAACTGCGAATGCTGCGACCGAGATCTACCTCCGAGCTCGACGGATGCACGCATCTGTTCGTTCGAGTGCACATTCTGCGCATCGTGTGCCGAGCACGTGCTCCACGGGCGGTGCCCGAACTGCGGCGGCGAGCTGGTGGCGCGTCCTCGCCGCCCGGAGGCGAAGCTCACGAAGTTTCCTCCTGCGACACACCGCATCCTGAAAGAAGGCGGCTGTCCGCCGGCGTCGCAAGCCTCTTGATGAGCGGCCGCTCGATACGGCCATGGCACCGCGAATGCCGGCGTACGTGCAGGCGCTGAGCGGCGCCTAGACAGAAGGGCCGCTCGGAGGCTGTCGGATCGGCGCCTCTTCGTTCGTCCTTGGGCAGAGCACTCATCTCAACCATGAAGGAGCAACCCATGTACATCGACGGCTTTCTGATTGCAGTTCCCAAGGCGAACAAAGAGAAGTTCATCGAGCATGCCAAGAAGGGCGACAGCGTGTTCATGGATCTCGGCGCGACGCGGATTCTCGAGTGCTGGGGCGACGACATCCCCGACGGGAAGGTCACGGACTTTCGGCGCGCGGTGAAGGCGAATGACGACGAAGCCGTCGTGTTCTCCTGGATCGAATGGCCGGACAAGGCGACGCGCGA
>JAAYXG010000766.1 GCA_012516015.1 Lysobacteraceae bacterium
ACACGATCCTGCGCTCGACGCAGTTCTTCGATTTCTTGCCGCGGATCGCGGAGGCAGACGCGGATGGCCGTGTCGTGCGCGTGTCACCCGCGTTCGCGCAGCCGATTGCCGCGGATGAGGTCGCGGCGGCGCTCGCCGACCTCGCGATGTCCGCGCCGCGAAACGACATGATCGAACATGCGGGGCCGGAACGCTTCCACCTCGACGACATCGTCCGGCGCGTGATGAAGGCAAACGGCGATCCGCGCCCCGTGATCGCCGATGCGCGCGCTCGGTACTTCGGCGCGCCATTGAGCGAGGACACATTGACGCCGGACGAAGGCGCCATCATCGGCGTCACGCGATTCGACGAGTGGTTGTCCGGCTTTACCGTCCGGCGGTCGCATGAGGACAGGCGCTCACTCAATTGAAGACATGATCATTGCCCGCCCTCGCAACGAAGAAGACGGGTCGTCAGATCGTCGAGGGGCTGAGTCGGTAGAGGCGCATTTTCCACCCGTTCATGCGCGAACCATGGATCGCGGCGCGATCGCCGCACGGTGCCGAACAGCGACACGGCGACGCGTTGGGCGGGCATTCCAACGTTCAGCTCGAAGATCGGGCTTGATAGCGGGACCAACAACAATGGAAACGATGCAACAACACCCCGTACGAATGGATGTGCTCGCAACCGTCGCGCACGAGCTGCGCAATCCGATCGCGGCGATTCAGTCTGCGGTGCGGGTGCTCGTCGCGGCCAACTTGGCTACGGCTGCGCGCGATGAAGCGCGAGCGATCATCGATCGGCAGGTGCTGCGAATCGCACGGCTCTCCGACGATCTTCTGAATGCCGGCTACCTATCTGGAGGAAAGCTCGAGCTGCGCCTCGAACGTATCGATTTGCGTGACCTCGTCGGCTCCGCGGTTGAAACCTGCCGATCGCAACTCGATGCACGCGGACACAGCCTCACGCTGCATTCGCCATCCGGAACGGTTGCACTCGACGCGGATCCGGTGCGAATCACGCAGGTGATCACGAATCTCATCGACAACGCCGCGAAGTACACGGAGCGAGGCGGCAGGATCGTCGTCGGCATCGAAGACCATCGAAGCGAAGTCTCCATTCGTATCTCCGACAACGGCATCGGCATACCTCCCGAGCTTCTGCCGCGCATCTTCGATCCATTCGTGCAAGCAGATCACGCTCTGGCCCACTCCAGATACGGAATGGGGATCGGGCTCAGTCTCGTCAAACGCATCGCCGAGCTGCATCAGGGCACGGTGGATGCTTATAGCGCCGGGCTTGGGAAGGGGAGCACATTCACCGTACGCCTCCCGAGAAACCCATGAGCGCTCGTTGCACACATCTCGATGCGATCGAAACGGATCGACCGAATACGGACGGCTGTGAAGAATGCCTCGCGATCGGCGACACGTGGGTGCACTTGCGCCTTTGCCGCACGTGCGGCCACGTGGGCTGTTGCGACAGCTCCAAGAACCGTCACGCACGGCAACACTTCCACGCGACGGCACATCCGATCGTCACCTCGATCGAACCTGGCGAGAGCT
>JAAYXG010000767.1 GCA_012516015.1 Lysobacteraceae bacterium
AGTCTGGCGAGACTCAAATACATTGTCGTCCCGGCGTAGGCCGGGATCCAGGCAAACCCGGCGCGCACTGCCGCATGGCCGGGACTCCGGCCTTCGCCGGAGCGACGACGATTGGTGCCGAACTTTTTCCGCACAGATGTGCGCGTCCGCCAAATGAGGCCGCACTCCGTTGCTCCGGTATCTCCGAATGTCTTGGTTCAACTTTGCGGCGGAATCCGCAGCGATTGTCCCGGATAGATCTTGTTCGGATCCTTCAGCATCGGTTTGTTCGCTTCGAAGATCTCGGGATACTTACTTGCATCGCCGTAGTACTTCTTCGCGATTGCCGACAGCGTGTCGCCCTTGACGACGGTGTGATACTGCGCGGCGGGCGCTTGCTCCTTCACCTCGAGAGCGTCCGTCACCTTCTCGACGCCTTCGATGTTGCCGCAGCACAGAATGACTTTCTCTTTCGTCGCCTGATCCTTCGCAGTTCCGGAAACATGAACCGTCGATGACGGCGCATCGAAAGCGACTTTCAAGTTGTCTACTTGCAGGCCCTGAACACGGATGTAGTTCGCGATCGCGTCGCCCGCGTCTTTGCCGTTGCCGCCTTTCGTCTCATTCTGCGCTGCCGCAGGCGCGGGTGTCCTCTCCGCTGGCCCGAAGCGCGCTGCAGCCTTCGCATTCGCCACGATGCGCTCGCCTGCGTCTTTCACGAAGTTCCACACGCCCATGGCTCATCTCCCAGTTCGCGTTCGATGGGAACCGGAACGCCGGGCGTGCGGCGATAGTTTCCTCGTTGGCCAGGTGGCAGTTCGCTCGCGCCTCACCGGTAGCGGTAAAGCCGTACGTGTTGGATGTCGAAGCGATCCGGCTCGAGCCGGATGTGTCGGCCTTGGTGCGTCTGGTCGCCGTTGAGCAGTCGGCCGCGCTTCCATGCGCCGTTTTCGAACCGGCCTTCCCACGCGCTTTCGATGCCCGCTCGATGCGGGCCGTCGCCGATAGGCGAGAACGTCACGGTGATCCCGGAACCCGCGATGTAGAACTCGTCAGGGCCGACGTGCACGATCATGCCGCCGTGCGCTCTGGTGTTCTGATCCGGCCTCGGCGTCCAAGGATCGACGTATGCGACCTCGAAACGGTAGCCGCACAAGGCGACCTGTTCCGGCGAATCCGTCACTGTCCCGTCGAACGCAACGCGCGGCTGCAGGCCCACGATTCGGCCGCGGCCCTGGTTGGCAAGAATCACCGGCGCGAGCTGCTGCAACACATCGTAGGCATTCTCGAGGCGCTCCGCGCCCGGCGATTCGATGTTCTCGATCGAGAAAGGGCTGTAGCCCATCGCGTCGTAACGGCCGATCGCGAAGAATGCATCGGCGCCGCTCTCCGCGCGACCCGCACGATTCGCTTCCGGGATGAACAGCGGATTATCGACGCGTACGAACTTGCCGATGAGCTCGCCGAAGTTCGGGAAGTACACGTCGGGTGCCAGAAAATCGAGCGACGGAGCACCCGCTTTCCAGACATCGAGCAAATGAGGAAGCGGTCCGCCGCTCGGATACCTGCCGGGCAACTCGCCCGGTCTGTTGAGCGCTGCATTGACGAACATCGGTAACGGATACGCGCGTTTGCCTGCCTGCGTGACGACTTCGACGTAGCGTGCGTAGTGCCATGCCGTGAACATTTCTTCGGCGGCCGCACCGGGGCCGAATACTTCATTCCAGCTTCCTTGGGTCTTTGCGCCGTTCGACTCCCACAGCTCGCGTAGCTGTGGCACGAGTCGGTCGCGATGCTGCGTGAGATGAGCGAGTAATGCCGAATCGACGGGCCCGGCGAAGCGTTCGTCGGCCTCCGGGCCGTACTCGCGCGCCGTCGGCAGCATGCCGACCTCGTTCTCCACCTGCACCATGATGACGGTGTGGCGGGCGCCATCGATCTTTCTCAGATGCGCCATCAGCGCCTCGAACGCTTTCGCATCCGCGGTCCAGTTGTTCTCCGCGAACGCAGATAGGATCTCTTGACCTTCGCCGTTCGCGATCTGCGCGCGCGGGAAGCGGGCCTGATCGCGCTTGACCCACGCAGGCACGTAGGTCGACATACTGTTCTTCCAACTGGCGAACCATAGAATCACAAGCCTCAGGTCGGCTTGCCGCGCATCGCGGATCAATCCATCCACGATCGAGAAATCGAAGCGCCCTTCCTCCGGCTCGATGAGCTCCCACGAGACGGGTGCAAGCACCGTATTGAGATTGAGCGCTTTGAGCCG
>JAAYXG010000768.1 GCA_012516015.1 Lysobacteraceae bacterium
AGAAGACCAGCATGTCGAGGCCGTGCGCGGTCAACACTTGATAGAAGCGGTGCGCTTCGAGCCAGTGCACCGCGGGCCAGCGCGTGAGCACGATGCCGACCGCGAGGATGCCGCCGAGCAGCAGGAACACGACCGCGGTGACGGCGTTCGCGATCATCAGTCTTTCGGCGTGTCGTTCGAACTGCAGGCCGGAGCGCGGGCAGATTCGATATGTCGTAGCGCGAGCCATTGCCGTCTACCTCTAGCGAACGTAGATGCGACCGACCATCGTGTGATGGCCGAAACCGCAGTATTCGTTGCACACGACTGAGAACGTTCCGGTCTGATTCGGCGTCACCGTAACGACGTGCTCGTAGCCGGGCACGACTTGAATGTTGATGTTGCTCGGCTGCAGCGAGAAGCCGTGGTTGTAGTCCATCGAGGTCAAGTGCAGTCGATAGCTCTTGTCTTTCTCGAGCTCGAGAATCGGCCAGAAGCTCCAAAGGCGCGAGATGAGATACACGTCGCTGCCCGGCGGCGGAGCGACGACCGGAATGGCCATGTCCGTTTCTGTCCGCACCGTGTACTCGTCGACCATCGCTTGCGCGCTGGCCATGAACTGCTCCGGTGTCGTCTTATATGTTTCCGTCGAAAGGTTCTGACGACCGTACGCGTGCCAGTACACCATCATGAAGAACATGATCATGCACCAGACGAATGCGATCGCGATCCAGGTGCCCTCGACGCGGTCGAGCGGATGTTTCCACCAAAGCCGCTCTGCCGGCGGCAGTATTGCGCTCATGGACTCGTGACCTCCCGGAGGTGCGACTTGCGGATGCGGGCAACGAACTGAGGTCCAATCGCTACTTCGCGATTGGAATCGTCAAGATATCGATGACGCCCCAGAGCGTGTACACGACCATCGGCACGAGTACGCCGATGAACAGCAGCAAGAACGGGTTGTCTAGGAGTTGCTGAACCAACGGCACCTTTTCGTCCGTTTGGTCTTGGTCTCGGTCGCTCATGGGATCTCCTCAACTCGGTTGCGGGATCAACGCTCCGCCGGACAGGACCTATTTGCCTCCGGATTTCCCATCGGTGCCTTGATCTGAATCAAGGCGGAGCATGAATTTTCCGACTTGCGAGAAGATTAGCCCCAGTGATCCGTTGTCCTTTTGATTTAGATCAAAAACGCGTGCGGCATCGCGTCGACGCCTGACGCGCGATAGTTGACGATTCACGGTCGGCGGACCGTCATCTCTGGCCGCCAACTGTCAACCGAGAACCCGCTAGGTAAGTGCGGTTGGCGTGAGAAGCGGACTTAAGTCAATACGCCGCGTCGATCCCGATCAGAACGTAATGTTCCTTCGTCTGATGCCCGACGAACGGCGGACCGCCGGCGTCTTTGCTCAGGAAATCGACGTTTGCTTCCAAAACGCCCTTTACGTTCCGCATAAAATAATAAGAGGCGTTGAGCGTGAGCGAGCTCATCTCGAGACCCTCGAAGATCGTGTTCGAACCGTCGAAGTCTCCTGCATCCGCATAGTTGTAGAGAGCGGCGAAAGCCCACCGGTCGCTACGAACGTAGTCGATGCCGGCGAAGCCCGCGAACCAGTCGTAGTCCTCGCCGGGAGCGATCTCGAGAAAATCGTCCCACGAGCTCCACAGTGCCTGGGCATACCAATGAACGTTGCCGGTCATGCTGCCCGAGAGATCGAGGCCAAGAATCTGTTTGTCGCTGGTGCGAGTGCCCGCGGATTCGCCGAGGATGCCGCTCGCGCTACGCTGTTCGCCTGTGAGCCCGAATAGGCCGGCATGGACCGGTCCGACGTCGAACCCGACGCGGCCGAAGATCGTCTTCTCGGAGTCGTTGTCGAACAGTCGGTCGGGGCGGCGAATGCCCGGGCTGTCGATCGGGAAATTCTGCTCGATGCCGCTGCCGTTCACGAATCCGAGTGCCAGGTCCAAAGGACCCACCGAGCGATCGAAAACGATGCCTCGCTCGTAGGTGATGCCGGCCGCACGATAGGCGTAGTAGTCCTGAAACGTGAGACGAATTTCACGCGGAAACATCAGGTCCGAGACCTGGAACTGGCCGAGCATCGCGCCGATGCCCGTTCCGAACACGTCGTCGTGGCTGAACCATGCATCCTCGATCAGCGTCTCCCCGTTGCCCCCTTTTTCCGCAAAGATGCCGTAGAAATAGAACGTGATGTGCTCCGACAACGGTG
>JAAYXG010000769.1 GCA_012516015.1 Lysobacteraceae bacterium
ACGCCTCCTAATTGCGCTCGCGAAACACCGCGAACGCACTTGTATACCCATGCAGATAGGTCGACGTCTGCACGGGCCCGATCTCGCCGGCGCAGAAGAAGCCGCCGATCGGAATGTCGCTGACGAGCCGGCGGAACGCATTGCTGTCGTGGTCGGGTTGGCCGTAGAGACCGACGCCGCGGCCCTCACACGAGAAGAGTAGGGCGCCGCAGCGGCTCGTGAGCTGATGAGACGCGCTATACGTGCGCAGCATGCGTTCCAAGTCGTGCGCGGACGTTGCGGCATCGCGCAGATGGAACTGCACGACGCTCTTGCTCGGCACCTGCTCGTTGACCCAGAGCGCACCGCTTTGCGGATCCATCCCGAGGATGTTGCGAATCAAAAAGTCGCCCGGCACGTACTGACTCGCATCCGCACGCATGGCCAAACCGAGAAAGAGCGATTGGCCGAACGCCTCGCGGTCCGAAGGCGGAAGGCGTTCGAACAGATCCGTGAGCACATCGCGGGGCGTGTGGCCGTCGAGCTCCCAAATGAGGTTCTCGTGTGCGGCCGTGACGAACATCGGATCGCCGATGGGGCGGCATCCTTGAGCCACGATCGTATCCAATTCGATGTTGCCGGTGAGCGAGAGGATCGCGCAGCCTGAATGATGAACCTCGTTGCCGACGTACAGCACGGTGCCGCCCGGTTGCCGAGCGCCGCTCGCGAGCCCGCCGACTTTGGGCGCGAGCGGGTACACGCGGTCGAGCCCTTTCAGGAGCGCTTCGGTTTCGAAGCTGAACGGGTCCGCGAGGATGAGAAAAGACGGCTGCTGACTTGCGGTCAGTCGCAGCGTGTCTTCCCAGACGCGCGGCTCGGCGTAGACGGGAGGAATTTGCGCAGCATCGAAATGCGCCGCCTTGAGCTTGACGCCCGGTAGCGATGCACCCGTAAGGGACAGCGATGCGTGATCCTCGATCTCGCGGCCTCCTCCGATGACTCCGCACCCACAGCATCCGAACAGCAACGCACCATCGAATTCCCTACGGATGAGCTCCGGCAGGGCATCGAACCGCGGCGCGTGGTGCGCGCTGACGAATGCGATCAGAAGGTCGGGTTCCTCGCGCTCCAGTCCGAGAAAGACGCTTTCTACCGCGCGCTCGACCGCTACGTCCAAAGAGCGATTCGTATCGACGGCAGATGACCAGCGCATGCGGACTTCCATGGGCCAATTGGGGCGAGCGGTCGATTCTAGTATGGGAAAGCGGTTGGCGGTGGTCGCGAGCGGTTAGCAACAATGCGTATATCGATCGATTTCGCACTACGGCAGCTCGCGCCTCATGAGGCCCTCTTTTTTCTTACACTAGCGAAGCGCATCCCATCGCCCTACGATGTCGGACTCCCTATTAACCGTCAAACGCTTCGACCCCCATGCCGCATCTCTCGACGCTCGCCGTTCGTGCGGGCCAAATTCGCACCCAAGAAGGCGAGCACGCCGAGCCGATCTTCACCACTTCGAGCTTCGTGTTCCGTAACGCCGCCGAGGCGGCGGCCCGGTTCGCCGAGACCGAAAAGGGCAACATCTACTCGCGCTTCACGAATCCGACGGTGCGCTGCTTCGAAGAGCGGCTCGCGGCGCTCGAAGGCGGCACCTCCTGCGTCGCCACCGCTTCCGGCATGGCGGCCATTTTGGCGATGTGCATGAGCTTGCTGAAATCCGGCGATCATCTCGTCTGCTCCGAGAGCGTGTTCGGCTCGACGATCTCGCTGATCAGCCGCTACCTCGTGAAGTTCGGCGTCGAGGTGACGTATGTGCCGCTCGATGATCCGGCTGCATGGCGAAGTGCCGCCAAGCCGAACACGAAGCTCTTTTACTTGGAGACGC
>JAAYXG010000770.1 GCA_012516015.1 Lysobacteraceae bacterium
CGAAAGGACTCGTTCTGAGCTGCAATTCGTTCTCGAAATGTCTCGCACCCGGCTACCGGCTCGGCTGGGTCGCGGCTGGACGCTTCGCTCGCGAGTTGCAGCGGCGCAAAGTCACACTCTCCCTCGCGACGAGCATTCCGATCCAGAACGGTATTGCGCTCGCGCTGCGTCAGGAAGCCTACGAGGCGCATCTCGAGCGCTTGCGGAGCGCGCTGCAAGCGCATCAACGCGAGATGTTGGCGTGCGTGCGCAAGCACTTTCCGCAGAACCATCGCATCACGGAGCCGTCCGGAGGCTATTTTCTCTGGGTGCAGCTCGATGAGCGAGTCGATGCGCTCGAGGTGCATCGGCGCGCGCTTGCCGAGAACATCAGTGTCGCGCCAGGTCCGATGTTTTCCGCGAGACGCGAGTTCCGCAATTTCTTGCGCCTCAACTATGGTCATCCGTGGAATGCAGCGATGGAGCGCGCGATCGCCGATCTCGGTAGGATCATTCGCGCGTGTGGCTCCTAGGAGCCGTGATTCGCGCGCGAGGTCTTACAGACTAAAGTCTTACAGCCCAATCCGCGATGAACCGCGCGGCCCGCACACGCGTTCGACGTCGATGAACGGAGAGATTTGGACAATCGGACACTCGAATCGCGAGCTGGGCGAGTTTCTTGGCTTGTTGCATCAGTACGGCATCGAAGCGCTTGCCGATGTGCGGCGCTTTCCGGGATCGAGACGGCAGCGGCATTTCGAACGAACCGCGCTCGAAGCCTCGTTGCACGAGCACCGTATCGCTTATCGATGGCTGCCCGAGCTGGGCGGGCGCCGGCGACCGGTCGCGGGCTCGCAGAACACGGCGTGGCGTAACGCTTCTTTCCAGGGGTATGCGGATCATCTTGCGACCGACGAATTCGCGGGCGGTTTAGCAACTCTGCTCGAGCTCGCGCGCGAACACCGGACGGCGTTGATGTGCGCGGAGCTGCTGTGGTGGCGCTGCCATCGCTCGCTGATCGCCGACGTGCTCAAGGTCCGCGGCTTTGAGGTCATCCACATTCTCGACGAGCGACAAACGGCCGTGCATCCATTCACGTCCCCCGCGCGCGTCGAAAACGGACGACTGAGCTACGCTCGTGACTCGTGATTCGTGACTGGTAAGGGGCCGCTCGCCTTCTTGCGAGTCACGAATCACGGATCGCGGATCGCGGATCACTAGAAATCTTCCGGCTTGGGCACGAAGAACCGCTTCTGCAAGCTCAGAAGCTCGCGTCGATGCAGCTCGGCGAGGCGCTCTAGACGCTTTTCTCCCTTGTCCGTCAACTGCACCATGACGCGTCGTCGGTCCGTCGCGTCGCTGCGCCGCTGCACGAGCCCCTGGGCCTCGCATCGCGTCACGAGGGCGACGACGCCGTGGTGTTTTGCCTGGAGACGTTCCGCGAGCTCGCTGACCGAGGCCCACTCTCTGCCCGGGTAGCCTTTGATCTGCAGCAGCAGGAGGTACTGCAACGGGGTGACGCCGTGCTTGCGAGTGATTTCTTCGCTGTAGCGCAGATAGCGCCTGAGCTCGTAGCGGAAGGTAGCGAGCGTCTCGTATTGCTTCTTGGTGACGCGCGATTTGTTGTTCGAGGACATGGGTGCTCCGGGCGGCCGCGCCGCGTTGCGCATCCTCTTACGGACGGGCTGTACGAGTCCAGCGGACGTCTTGTCGCGGCCGAGACATCGTCCATCCATTCCCAAAGTGCATATGCTCAAGCCTAAGACATTTATTCCTATCACATTGTGAGGTGTTAGGCTCCACGTCCCATACTGATTCACTTTGCGTGCCAACACGAGGAGACCAAAAATGGCGCTTCAAATCGGCGATACCGCACCGGATTTCACGGCAACCACGACCCAGGGCTCGATCAATTTCCATGAATGGCTTGGATCGTCTTGGGGCGTGCTGTTCTCGCATCCCAAAGACTTCACGCCTGTCTGCACGACCGAGCTCGGATTCACCGAGAAGCTGCGCCCGGAGTTCGAGAAGCGCAACGTCAAGGTGATCGGTCTTTCGGTCGATGCCGTCAGCGATCACGAGCGTTGGGCCGATGACATCGAAGCCACGCAGGGCGCGCGTCCCCGATTCCCGCTCATCGGCGATGCCGACCGCAAGGTCGCCAATCTCTACGGCATGCTGCATCCGAAGGCGAGCACGACGCTCACCGTGCGCTCCGTTTTCATCATCGATCCCTCGAAGATCATTCGTGCGACGATCACGTATCCCGCCAGCACCGGCCGCAACTTCGACGAGATCTTGCGCGTCGTCGACTCCTTGCAGCTGACCGACACGCACAAGGTCGCAACGCCGGTCAACTGGAAGCCGGGCGAGGACGTGATCATCGTGCCGTCTTTGTCGAACGACGAGGCACGCAAGCTCTTCCCGCAGGGCTGGAACGAGCAGCGGCCGTATCTCAGAACGGTGAAGCTCGCAAATTAATTCACCGCACCCCTCGCCCACTTGGCTCTACATGAGCACTCCTTCCAAAGAGTTGGTTCGCGACTTGGCGGCGCACGTCGACCCCTGGTCGACGGCGCCGTTCGATTCGCCGACCGTCCAGACGCTGCAGCGCCTGGTTCCGCAGCTCACTGCGCACCAACGCATCTGGCTGAGCGGTTACTTGGCCGGAAGCGTTGCTGCGGCGGTCGCCGTGCCTGCGGCACCGACGGCTGCTTCGACACCTGCGTCCGACCCGATCGTCACGGTCCTGTTCGGCTCGCAAAGCGGCAACTGCGAGCGCTTGGCCGCGCAAGTGGGCGAGGCATTGTCCAAACGCGGCGTTCCTCACGTGGTTCTCGACATGCTCGACTGTCGCAAGAGCCATTTGCAGGAGGCGCGCAATCTGCTCGTCGTCGTGAGCACGCATGGCGAGGGCGAGCCGCCGGATCGCGCCGCCGCGCTTCATGAGCTGCTACACAGCCGCAAAGCACCGCCTCTCAAACATCTCAAGTACTCGGTGCTCGCTCTCGGCGATACGAGCTACGAGCGGTTCTGCGAAACCGGTAAGCAATTCGATGCACGGCTCGCGGCGTTGGGCGCGGAGCAACTCCACGCGCGCGTCGACTGCGACGTCGATTACGAGCACAACGCGCGCGAGTGGATCGACGCAGTCGTCGCAAAGCTCGCGAGCGAACATGCTGCCGTTCCCGCGCAGCTCCACACGGCCTCGGAGCCGACGCTCGCTCCGGTCGCGACCGCTTACACGCGCAAGAATCCGTTCCTCGCACCCGTGCTCGTGAATCAGCGGTTGACGACGAGAGATTCCGAGAAGGACGTCAGACACATCGAGCTTTCGCTGGAAGGCTCCGGCATCCATTACGAACCGGGCGATGCGATCGGCGTCGTGGTGCGCAACCCCGTCGATCGCGTCGACGCGCTCCTTGCAACGTTACCTTACGGACCGGAAACGCCGATCTCCCACGAGGGGTCTCAGCAGCCGCTGCGAGAGGTTCTGCATAGTTGCGACATCGGCCTCGTGACCCGGACGTTCGCGGACAAATACTTCGAGCGGATCGGCCAGCCGGAACGCGCGGCATCGATCAATGTCGCGGCGCGCGTGCAGCTCAGTGAGCTTCTTCGCGAGCATCCGCCCCAGGCGCTTGGCGCCGAGGACTTCGTGCGACTCCTGCGTCCGCTCGCGCCGCGGCTTTATTCCATCGCCTCGAGCGCTCGCGCGACGCCGGACGAGGTCCACCTCACGGTCGGACTCGTTCACTTCGAGCTCAACGGCACTGGACATTTTGGCGTCGCGTCCAAACAGTTCGCCGAAATGGAAGGCGACGATGCGGTTGCCCCGATCTATCTGCATCGCAACCCGAACTTCCGACTGCCGACCGACCCCGATCTGCCCATCGTTATGATCGGTCCGGGCACGGGTGTCGCTCCCTTCCGCGGCTTCATCGCCGAGCGCGAAGCTCAGAGCGCGCGCGGAAAGAATTGGCTGTTCTTCGGCGAGCGGCACTTTCGCACCGATTTCCTGTACCAGGCGGAATGGCTCGATTATCGGAAGCGCGGTGTGCTGCACCGTATCGAGCTCGCGTTCTCGCGCGATCAGAAGGACAAGATTTACGTTCAGCATCGCATGCGCGAGCACGGACGCGAGCTCTACGATTGGCTGCAGCAAGGCGCACATGTCTATGTCTGCGGCGATGCGCAGCACATGGCATCGGACGTTCAGGACGCCCTACTTCAGATACTGCAGGAGCACGGCGGGCATTCCGCCGAGCGTGCGGCCGAGGAACTGCTCGAGCTGCAGCGCGTGCGACGTTATCAGCGAGACGTTTACTAAATGACCCTGGAGCGAACGGCCGATCTGTCGCGGCCTCTGTCCGAGCTGCACGACAACGAGCAGCTCAAGTTCGACAGCAACTATTTGCGCGGCACGATCGAAGCGAGCCTCGCGGATCCCGTCACCCGCGCCGTCACCGACGCGGATACGAAGCTCCTCAAGTTCTTCGGGATCTATCAGCAGGATGACCGAGATCTGCGCGAGGAGCGTCGTCGTGCGAAGCTCGAGCCGCAATACCAGTTCATGGTGCGCGTGCGCCTGCCGGGCGGCGTCTGCAAACCGGAGCAATGGCTCGCGCTCGATGCCGCCGCGCGCGAGACCGCGAACGGCTC
>JAAYXG010000771.1 GCA_012516015.1 Lysobacteraceae bacterium
ACCGCGTCCGAAGCTGGCATCGGCGATCGCAAGAATCACGACGTTGAGCGCAGCGCTGCCGAGCACGTCGGTGATCGATAAGAGAGGCGTTCCCTGCAGCGTGGACGTGGTCGCGATCGTAATTTCCGGCAGTGAGGTCACGCTGCCGAGCAGGATCATGCCCAGCGCGACGCGACCGATTCCGGTCTTCTCGGCGAATGCATCCGCGTAGCGAGCGAGCCGCGTTCCGGCGAACCAGACGATGGTGCCGGCTGCGGCGAAGAGCACCGCATTCAGGGCAAGCGGGAGCTCAGCCGCATTCAAAAGGATGTTGCTCCCTTACAGCTCGAAACCGAAGGCATGGTGAGCTTTGAACTCCGCAGCCCCCGCCTCGGTTTCATCGCGCGTAGTGCGCACCCTTTCCGTCGCCCGGCATAGGCTCACTACTGTCCGGGGAAAATGTGCTACCCACCTTCGTCGCTCCGGCGAAGGCCGGAGTCCAGGCTTAGGCGCGAATGGCGCTCTGCGTTTTTGCCTGGATCCCGGCCTACGCCGGGACGACAATACACAATTCTCCCGGACAGTAATGTCGCGCCGGGAAATTAGGACCGCACTTCGAATGCTTCGTGATACCGCACGATCCCCGCAGGCATTGGGCCGCGGAAACAAACGGCCTGAAAGTATTCCGGCGGGACATCAGGCAGAACGAGACCCGGCTCCGCCTTGAAGCCGAAGCGGGCGTAGTAGCTTGGCTCACCCAGCACGACGCAACCGGCGGCGTCGAGCCCGCGCAACTCATCCAGCGCTCGACGCATCAGCTCGCTACCGATGCCTTGCCCCTGCCGCCCCGGCATTACTGCGATCGGCCCGAGCCCATACCATCCCTCGGTACCGTCGGAGATCGATACGGGAGACACGGCAACGTGCCCAACGATCTCGCCGTCGTCCTCGGCAACGAGTGAAATCGAGAGCTGCCCAGCATCGCGTAGCGCGTTCACGATGAACTGTTCTGTATGGCTGGCATGCCGCGCATCGAGGAACGCTGCGGCGATCAATGCTTCGATCGCCGCCACGTCCGACAGCGTTTCGTTTCGAATTCGGATGCTCACAGGCGCAGCTTGAGGCCTTCATGCGAGGCAACGAAACCCAGACGCTCGTAGAAGCGAATGGCATCGGGGCGAGCCTTATCGGAAGTGAGTTGCACCATGTGACAGCCGCGTTGCCTTGCGCGCTCGATAGCCCACTCGAATAGCTGCTGACCGATTCCGCGCGATCGGACAGAGCCGTCCACGCGCACACCCTCGATGAGGGCGCGCCAACTGCCGCGGTACGTCAAGTAGGGAATGAAGGTGAGCTGGAGCACGCCGATGACGCGATTGTCCGTGCAAGCCACCACGAGCTCGTTGTTGGGATCGGCGTCGATCGCTTCGAACGCGCTGTAATACGCTTCCGGAAGCGGCGACTCGTAAGCCTCTCGCTTCGACCCAAGAGGGTCATCCGCCAGCATCCGAACGATGTCCGGCACGTCGCTCCGCGTTGCTCGCCGAAACGTCGGCGTCAGCTCTTCTGAAAGATCCGAGGTCGAATTGCTCATGACTGCACTCAATCGTTGGAGCGCGTGCGCTCGACCGGAGCGATCCACCTACTGCTCGGCTTCGGGCGCGCTGAGGCTCTTGCTGTAGAAGCCGGACGGGTCGAAGCAGCAAACCCGCTTCTTCCCGGAAGCCAGCATGTCGCATGCATTGTCGATCCGGGTCTTGCGAGTCTGTGCCTGCTTCGCAGTCGACCCGAGCAATCGTCCTGGACTGCACCTCCACTTTAGTGCCAGTCGCTTCGCGTCGCCAGCACCAGCACTCGCTACTCTCCTCGTTCGGCGACGAGCGACCACCATTGCCTGCCGAACGCTGGAGACGCTTCCTCGACGTGCTCTCGCAAGCGAGAAAGAAACTGCTCGACACTGAGCTCCAGATCCGAGAAGTGAAACTGAACACGCTGCCAGTCCGGGTGCGCTTCGCCATCCGACAGTTCGGAAGCGACGACCGACATATACGCCATGTCACCGTCTCGTTCGAAAAGAAAGGCTGGTTGCCCTTGTTCGCCTTCATCGTACGTGTAGCTCGAACGAGCGGATGTTCTTAGCCTCTGGAGGGCGGTTTTCAGCTCGTGCACCCACGCGTTGAAGCAGACATCGTCTGGGCCGAAATACCCCAGATACGGAAGCGTGCGGCCGTTTATCTCGATCCGCAGAAGCCCGTGGACGTGGCCCGCCTTCTCGGATAGCTGACTCAGCGGCAAGCGTCGATCTGCGCTATCAGGTTCATACGTCCACAAG
>JAAYXG010000085.1 GCA_012516015.1 Lysobacteraceae bacterium
CGCGCTCCGGCAATCCGAGCAGACGCGCGCTCGAGCAATGCTTGGCGAGCCTCGAGGGCGGCGCCGATGCCACGACGTACGCCTCCGGCTCCGCTGCGTCTCTCGCCATCTTCAGTCTCCTGCGCCCGGGCGATCATGTCGTTGCACCGATCGAAGTCTTTCACGGCACGGCGCAGCAACTTCGCGAGATCTGCGCGCCGATGGGCGTCGAGGCCGTTTTCGTCGATTTCACTCGCCCCGATGCCGTGCGCGATGCGCTCACTGCACGCACTCGCTTGGTGTGGATCGAGACGCCGTCGAATCCGATGCTCAACATCACGGACATCGAAGCGATCAGCGCATTGGCGCATGAACGGGGCGCGCTCGTCTGCTGCGACAACACGTTCGCGACGCCGATTTGGCAGCGCCCCTTCGAGCTCGGCGCCGATCTAGTCATGCATTCGAGCACGAAATACTTCGGCGGACACAGCGACGCGATGGGGGGCACCGTGATCGTTCGAGAGCGCGGCGAGTTGGCCGAGCGGTTGCGTGGATACCAAGCCGTTGCAGGCGCCATCCCTTCGCCGTTCGACTGCTGGTTGATCCGCCGTAGTCTCACGACGTTGGCTTGCCGCGTACGCGCGCAAACCGAGACCGCGAGCCGCTTGGCCGAATTCTTGAGGGCGCACGACCAAATCGAGCGCGTCTTCTATCCGGGCCTCGAATCGCATCGCAATCATGCGATCGCCCGCAAGCAAATGAAGGGCGGCTTCGGCGCGATGCTCTCCTTCTGCGTGCGCGGCGGTCGCGACGAAGCTTTCGCCGTTGCTGCGCGGATGAAACTCTTCATCCGGGCGACGAGCCTCGGCGGCGTCGAGTCGCTCGTCGAGCACAGACAGTCCATCGAAGGTCCGCACACGGTGACGCCACCGAACCTGCTGCGGCTATCGGTGGGGCTGGAACACCCCGACGACTTGATCGCCGATCTGGCCGATGCACTCAGCGCATCGGCGCGGTGACCGGATCATGAAACCGAAAGCTCGCTCTGATCCGGCGCGAGGCGGATCGGACGCTTCCGATCTTCACGTCGTGTTCAATTGCCCTGCTCGTCAGGCGAGCCGTAGTACGTCGTCGTACCGGATGCGTTCGCTGCGGTCTCGTTTTCAGCGGGCGCAGCGGGTTGGGCGTCGGCGGTCTCGGCCTCATTCGACTGTTTGCCGCAAGCGCTGATTCCCATCGCGATCAGTAGAGCGGCAGCGAATAGACATGCAGACTGTTTCATTGGCTCTCTCCTTCTGTTTCGAGTCGTAGGAGGGGTTCGACAGCGCATTACGCTGCTATCGTACGAGCCTTGTCAACGCGTCTGCGGCTACGCACTCGATCTGAAGCGCGCGGCAGTGCAGCAATCGAACGATTTGTCGCCGGCTGCCGACGGTTGGCTTATCAAGAGGCGCTGGGAGGCGATGGACGACGCTTGCGCCATCGTCCATCGCGCAGCCTTTCGCGGTACGTTCAAACGCGCTTGGGCATGGGGATTGGCGTCTCGCGCGTCGGCATCGGAGCCATCTCGGGTGGCGTGAGGCCAGTGACCATGTCGGCGATGCGCACGGCCTGACCGGTTTTGAAGCATTCATTTGCCGCGGCACCCACCAAGATGGAGTAAGCGCCGCTGCGCTCGTCGGAAACGCGCTTGTACTTGTCGGGCTCCGCGTCGCCGAAGATCTCATCGAGCATGACATCGTCACCGCCGCCGTGACCCCCCGTGCCCGTCCAAGGCTCGATGATCTCCGGCCTGCCTCGCAAAGGGATCAGTCGCGTTCGCACGCCTTCTTCCTCTATGCCGCCTTGGGTCATCGTGGCGCCTGCAACGTAGGCCTGCTCCACGATCGTGTGCTCGATGCGCCCCTTCGTGCCGTTGAACGCGATGTGATATCCCTCCCAGGAGTTGCACGCATTGAGCGAGTAGCTCAGCGTCGCGCCCGTATTGTATTTGACGATGACGTTCATCGTGTCCTCGATGTCGATC
>JAAYXG010000772.1 GCA_012516015.1 Lysobacteraceae bacterium
GATGCAGGAGGTCACGAAAGTGCGGATGTCGACGCATCCGTTGGAGTTCGAGTTGTACTACAGCGTGTAAGCACGCCGGACGGCGGGTCCTCCGGCCCGCCGTCTAGCTTTCATGCGTAGCTCGGTGACGGCGTTCACAATGCGCCGTCGCCTCTTTTGTCAGGTCGAGGCGAAGCGGATATGCTCTCTCGTCATGCGCACAGCACTCATACTGCTAGCGATGCTCGCGGCACCCGCGCTCGCCGGTGCGCAGACCGTATGGAAATGGGTAGACGAGCAAGGAGTGACGCACTACTCCGATCGTCCCATGCCGGGGGCGACCAAAATGGAGCTCTCGGTAGGCCGTACGGGCACCGTTCCACCTTCAGCCGCACCGCCCTCGCCTACGTCGTCGTCTCGCACGACGCCGACGTCAGGCCCTCGGTACAGCACGATTGCAATTACAAGTCCTCAGCCGGACGAAACGATCGTGAACACGGGCGGCGTCGTGCAAGTGAGCGTTGCGCTCGAACCTGCGCTTCGGTCCGGCCACAACCTTCAGCTCTATCTGGACGGGACGCTGGTCGAAGGTGCTCTGAATGCCACGTCGTATACGCTCACCGAGGTGCCGCGCGGCGAGCACACCCTTGTTGCAGTGATCACCGATCAGCAAGGCGAGCGGCTGCAAAGCAGCGAGCCGGTAACGTTCTACGTTCGACAGACATCGATCGCAAATCCGCCCGTGGGCCCTGCCCTACGCAATCCGCCTCGACCGCGTCCGGGCCGAACGAGCAACAAACTGCCTTCCACGCAGCCGTCCTATGCCGACTTGAACGGTGCGCGCACCGCGACCGTCGACCCGCGGACGAATCGCCCTCCTCAGAAGCAGCGCTAGTCGATCGCGCACTACGCTCGTACCGTGCATCGGTACGTGCTCGATGCATTCAGCCTTCTCTTACGGCAGAGAGGCTCCGATGGTAGTGCAAGCTTACCGCTTGCCCGATCAAGCGATGCTCGAAGCGACTCGCATTCTCGACGGTCTGAGCACGAGCGTGCTCATCGTCGATGAGCACCATGCCGTCGCGTACCTGAACGTCGCCGCTGAAACGCTATTCGGCGTGAGCCGCAACCAGTCGCGCGGTCGCCCTCTGCGGGAGCTCATCGCCGATGCCACGGCGCTCGGCACGATGATCGAGCGAGCGGTTGAAACGTGGCGGCCCTATTCGAGACGCGAGCTCGCGCTGCGGCCGCTCGCCGGGGATGGCGAGCTCATCGTCGATTGCACGGTCGCACCCTTCGAGGATGCTGCGGCACCGGGGTCGGTGATCATCGAGATCAGCGACGCCACCCAACATCAACGCATCACGCGCGAGACAGCCCTGCTGACGCAAATAGACGGCAGCCGCCTGATGATTCGTCAACTAGCGCACGAGATCAAGAACCCGCTCGGCGGCTTGCGCGGTGCGGCTCAGCTTCTTGCGCGTCAGTTGGCCGATGCATCGATGCGAGAATACACCTCCATCATCATCAGCGAAGCGGATCGCCTGGTCGCACTCGTCGATTCTCTGCTCGGACCGGGCCACGCGCCGCGCAAGGAGCTCATCAATATCCATGAGCTCTTGCAGCACGTGCGCCACTTGCTCGCTGCCGATGCACCCTCGATCGCGATCGATCGCGACTACGATCCGAGCCTGCCCCCGTTGCGCCTCGACCGCAATCTGATCATCCAGGCGATGCTCAACATCGGACAGAACGCGCTCCAGGCGCTCGCACATGCACATACCCCGAACGGTCGACTCGTGCTACGCACTCGCGCGCTGACGAACGTGAATATCGGCGCTCGCCGCCATCGCGTCGTCGCAAGCGTGCAGTTCGAAGACAATGGGCCGGGCGTACCCGAGCAACTGCGCGAGACCCTCTTCTACCCGCTCGTTACGGGACGCAGCGACGGTACGGGTCTCGGACTTGCGATCGCACAGGAGCTCGTCGCACGCCACGACGGATTGATCGAGTTCGAGAGCCGCCCGGGCCGCACCGTCTTCACGATCTTGTTGCCTTTCAACGCCTCCGATGTCAGTGAAACCGCTTAACGTCTGGCTCGTCGACGACGATGCCTCAATCCGCTGGGTCCTCGAGAAGGCGCTGCGCCAGGGCGGTATGTCGCCGACCGCGTTCGATCAAGCGGACACTGCGCTCGCAGCATTGCGGCGCGACCGGCCCGATGTGCTGATCACCGACGTGCGCATGCCGGGAAGAAGCGGGCTCGAGCTCTTGACCGAGATCCGCGACAGCCAGCCAGAGCTGCCCGTAATCGTGATGACTGCGCATTCCGATCTCGACAGCGCGGTTGCGGCGTATCAAGGCGGTGCGTTCGAGTACTTGCCGAAGCCGTTCGATATCGACCAAGCCGTCGATCTCGTGCGCCGAGCCGCGCAGCAGCGCGTGCGAGTGGAGGAAGTCTCGAGCGAGGCGCGCCGGATTCCGGAGATGCTAGGTCACGCGCCGGCAATGCAGGAAGTCTTTCGCGCGATCGGACGCCTGTCCCGATCGAGCATGACAGTCTTGATCACCGGCGAGTCGGGCACCGGC
>JAAYXG010000773.1 GCA_012516015.1 Lysobacteraceae bacterium
CAGGAAGACGCGTTCCGTCCGCGCGCGTTGTTCGAACGCTTCGAAATCGAGGCACTCGCCACGACGGAATCGCCGCTCGACGACTTGCGGCATCACGCCAAGCTCGCAAACAGCGGGTGGAAAGGCCGCGTGGTTACCGCCTATCGTCCGGATCCGGTCGTCGACCCGGACGCCGTCGGCTTTCGTGAGAACCTCGAGAAGTTCGGTGAACTGTCGGGCGAAGATACGATGACTTGGCGCGGCTATTTGAACGCCCATCGCGAACGTCGCGCATTCTTCGCGAAGATGGGCGCCACATCGACCGATCACGGGCACCCGAGCGCGAACACCGCGGATCTTTCGCCTGCCGAAGCGGCAGCGCTGTTCAATCGCATCGTGCATGGAAAAGCGGAACCGGGCGATGCGGAGTTGTTCCGCGGACAAATGCTGACCGAAATGGCGCGCATGAGCCTCGACGATCAACTCGTGCTGCAAATTCATCCGGGCTCGTGGCGCAATCACAATACGTCGCTCTTCGAGCGCTTCGGCCCGAACGTGGGCGCGGACATCCCGATGGCGACGGATTACGTGCGAGCGCTGCATCCGCTGCTCAATCGCTTCGGCAACGACCCGTCTCTCTCGATCATCGTGTTCACGCTCGATGAGAGCAGCTATAGCCGCGAGCTCGCGCCGCTCGCGGGTCACTATCCCGCGCTCAAGCTCGGGCCGGCGTGGTGGTTCCATGATAGTCCCGAAGGAATGATGCGCTTTCGCGAGCAGACCACCGAAACGGCCGGCTTCTACAACACCGTCGGCTTCAATGACGATACGCGCGCGTTCTTGTCGATCCCTGCGCGTCACGACGTCGCTCGGCGAATCGACTGTGCGTTTCTCGCGCGCCTCGTGGCCGAGCATCGCATGAACGAAGATGAAGCCGTCGAAGTCGCGCGCGACCTCGCCTACCGTTTGCCGAAGCAAGCCTATCGCTTGTAACGGTTTGCTCGCTCGATGGTGAGTCAGGTGCAGCGGGCGTTGACGTCCGCTGCACTTCGGCAACGACTGTCCGCAAGTGCCGCTCAAGCCGTAACGACGCCTCCCTTTTGCGGCATGCCCGCGTAGATCAGCATCAAGCCGATCAGGCCGACCCCGGCTGCGGCCGTCACCGCCGTTGCGGCGCCCGACAACGTCGCCGCCGCGACGCACAGCTCCCAATTGGCGACGATCAGCCCGACGAGGGCAAGGCCGAGCAGCGTAATCAACGCACCGCTCGCGACGAGCGTCGAATGCGTTCGCGACAGATCTCCCGCCTGCGCCAGATCGACTTGGTCGAAACGACCCCGCAGCCAAAGCCAAAAGATCAGCAGGCTCAGCGGATGCATGAGACCGGCGACGATGAACACGATTTGTTGATTGCCGGTCCACTGCACGGCCAGCGCGGCGAGCAGCGTCATGAACATGCCGCCTATGCCGCCCGTCGTGGCGCCGAGCCCCACGACCGAGCCCGAAACCTTCTGCGGGAACATGTCAGTCGCGGACGTGAACAGGTTTGCCGACCACGCCTGGTGACAGGCGGTCGCGAGCGTGATGAAGCCGACGCTGAGCGCAAAGCTGTCGGTGTAGTACGCGATGATCGATCCCGGCATGCACGCGGCAGCGATGAACATCGTCGCCATGCGCGCTTTGCCGACGTGCCAGCCGCGCTTGATCAGATATCCGGAGAGCCAGCCGCCTGCGATCGAGCCGACCGTCGCGCCGGTGTAGATGAGCGCGAGGAGCGATGCGCTTTGCAGCGGATTCTGGCCGCGCTCGCGCTCGAGGTACGAATGCAGCCAGAACAGGAAGAACCACCAGACCGGA
>JAAYXG010000774.1 GCA_012516015.1 Lysobacteraceae bacterium
ACTTCCTGCGCTTCTTGTTCGATTGGCAGCGCGTGACGCACTCGAGTCGCATGCAGGGGCCCGATGCCGTCGCATCCATCTTGGGACAGCTCGAAGGCTTCGAAGCGCCAGCCGCCGCGTGGGAAAGCGAAATTTTGCCGTTGCGGATCGCCGAGTACGATCCGGCGTGGCTGGATGAGCAGTGTCTTGCCGGTCGGATCGTTTGGACGCGTCTATCTTCTCGCACTGGCGACGCGGAGCGCGGGGCCTCGCCCGTACGCTCGACGCCGATCGTCTTGCTTGCGCGACGCAACGTGAAGTCGTGGACCCACTTCGCTGCATCCTCCGCCCCCACACGAGTCACGAGCAAAGCAGAACGCATCGCCGAGGCGTTGCAGCAACACGGCGCATCGTTCTTCGACGAGATCGTCGAGAGCACCGGTCTGCTCCCAGTACAAGTCGAAGAAGCGCTCGCGGAGCTCGTCGCGCACGGCATCGTCAACTCCGACAGTTTCGGCGGGCTGCGCACCTTGCTGATTCCGGCCGACCGCAGGCGCCCGAGCGGTCACGCTCGTCGCAGACGTCGCGCGGCGATCTTCAGCATGCAGGATGCCGGGCGATGGACGATCAGGCGAGGTGCGCTGGCCGGCGCGCGGCAATCGGATGCAAAGGACTTTGCGTCGCGCGGCCAATCCGGTCCCGCAAGCTACGGGCCGCGAACCGATCCCGAGGCGGTCGAGCATCTGTGCCGAACGCTGCTCGATCGCTGGGGTGTCGTGTTCTGGAAGCTCTTGGATCGGGAGGCGGACTGGCTACCGCCCTGGCGAGAGTTGCTGCTGTGCCTTCGTCGTCTCGAAGCGCGCGGCGAAATCCGCGGAGGTCGGTTCGTCGCCGGCTATTCGGGCGAACAATTCGCGTTGCCGGAAGCCATCGGCCCGCTTCGCGAGGCGCGCCGCCAACCGCACGCCGGCGAGTATCTGTCGGTGTCCGCCGCCGACCCGCTCAATCTCGTCGGCATCCTGACGCCCGGCGGGCGCGTCCCCTCGCTCACCGGCAATCGAGTGCTGTATTGCGACGGAGTGCCGCTTGCGTTGTTTGTCGCCGGGCAAGTGCGCTTCTTGCAAGCGCTCGATCCCGAGACGCAATGGCGCGCACAGAACGCGCTGTTGCGCAGACAACCGTTCGAGTCAGCGGAAGACACGCAGCCGGTCGCGCGGGACAATGCACGTCAGAGCTGAGCTTGAGTCTGACGCACGAGCGCGCGTCGTCGTCACTGGTTTCCTCAAATCACCTCGGTACGCGATCCTGGCGCCGGGTCCTCGTACTGGGGCCGTACGTTGCCTGAGTCGATCTCGGCCCGCTCTTTCGGTGCGTTCGCAGGCACGTCAGCATCCATCTTCGCGATGCGACCTAGGCCATTCATGCTCGTGCGAACTTCCCGCGGCGCTCCGGTGTAGCGAATCGTGCCGACGCCGTTCATCGTGGCATCGAGCTTCTCCCTCGGATGCACGACGACATTCCCGATCCCGTCCACGGTCACGTACGTGTCGCGCGCCACAAGCCGGCTGAAATCGCCGCTCCCTGCGCCTGCCATCCGGATCGTGAGCCGATCGAGCTCGCCTTCCGCCTCGATGTCTACGGCTCCCTCGGCCCTGATGTCGAATTCGCCTCCGGCGAAACCGCGTACGGCAACATCGTTGCCGCCCTCGATACGCAAGGACGCCAACGCCGGTGTGGAGACTTTCACCTCCGTCTTGCCGCCTTTCGCGAACAGCCAATCCCGTGCTTTCGTTTCGATGTACAGCGTCTCGCCACGGACCTCCGTCCTGACACTGTCGAGCACATCCGCCGGCGCCGCCACCTCGACGCTCTGAGCGCCGCCGACAGTGATGTCCAACTCGGCGGCGCCGCGAAGCTCGATCGCGGTGAATGCGCCCACGTCGCGCGGTTGGCGCTCGCTCGGCGCGCTCGCTCTGTCCACGCAGGCCGTCAGCAACACGCCCACCAGGAGGACCGACAGATATTTCCCGGCACCTTTCATGAGCGCACCCAGTGAGAATGGAATTCACGTCATCATGACGCACGAGACCCCCTTAACGGTTATGGTTTGTCGGCGAACGGCAGAGAATCGCCGGGGGATGCGCGCGCGACGAGGGTCGGTGCACTGCAGCACCGGGCCGAGGGGGTGTATCCTTCGCATCCCGTTCTTCAAGCCACTTGGATGACACGTGCTCACGGCTGACAAAGTTCTCGTTACGATCGGCACGCCCTGCTCCGTTTCCGCCGTCGGCACGACCGAAACCTACAAGGCGCGCGTGCGGCAAGCGCCGGATTTCATTGCCTACGCGGCCTTCGATGCGGGCCTGGTCGATATCCACCCCGAGGTCGACGGCTCGCTCAAGCTCACCTGGCGCAACGGCGAGCCGGCGTCGATCGAAGCGATCGAGCGCGAGCACGGCGAGCGCCTGCGCGCGAATCTCGGCATTCGCTACATCGATGAGCTCACCAAGCTCGGCAATGCGGTGGTCACCGACATTGCTGCGAGCCTTCCGCACGACTTCGCGACGGACGGGCTCAGGCGCCTCGCCGGGCTAACGTATCGGGAAGTACGTGAATCCGCTTTGCGCGACATGTACGGGCTTTTCGACGACGATCCGCGTCTCGGTCCGTCGCTGCAGGCGCAGCTCTTTGTCTACGGCGGCATGGGCGCACTCGCCGCTTTGCCGATGCCGCTGTCTCGACTGTTGACGAATCCATACGACTTCCGGATCGCAGCGGCCACGGCATTCTCCGGAATGGATGCGCTCGCCGAGTGGCGCTCGCCCGGATCCGCGGAAATCGCCAACGACAAGCTGCGCGACAAATTCGCGATGCGCCTTGCCAATTCGCTTTCGTCTCATGGACCTGCGCTGATCTCGACGATGCTGGCGCCGGCGTATGCCCTCAGTAAGTCGCTGAAGAATCCCGCGCTCCTCGAGTCGCTCAAGGGACCGAGCGGCTACATGCGGGTGCCGCAAACGCCGCTCAACACGGCGGGTGCATGTGCATCGAGCTCGATCGCATTTTGCGAGATCGCGCCGCAGATGCTCTTCGAGTATCCGGGCTTTCACAGGCCGTTGCTGACACTGTGGACCGCCGCCGATGCGGCAACCCGTCCGAACTGGCAGATCTTCGATGCCTTCGGCCCCGGCGCACTCATGACGCGTGCGAAGCTCGAAACGCTGAACGCAAGCCGCCCTCCGGAAGCGCAGCGCAGCGTCGCGGACTGCCTCGCACCGTTCGACGTGGACGCGAACGGCACCGTGGTCGGGGAAGCGGGCTCGGGTCTTCTGATCACGACGCTCGATTTCGCGTTGCGCAACTTTCTCGACGTCACCTCGATCATCACCGGATGGGGCAAAAGCGGCGAAGCCGGCGGCAAGGCGCATTTCGCCGGGGTCGGATTCGGCGGCGAGAATGCGCTCCTGCATGCGCTCGAGCTCTCGTACAAAGGCCACGGCTACTCAGTTGACGACCTCCAGTACTTCGTTGCCCATGCAACCGGTACGCGTACGAACTCGAAAACGGACCTCACGACCGCGCGCAACGCGCGCCGCTACGCTGCCGAGCTGCAAGGTCGCAAAGAACCGCTGCCGCGTGTCTACGTCGGCACGCCCAAGGCGGTCGGCGATGGGCACACGATGGGTGAAACCGGATTGAAGGCGGTGAGCCAAGCACTGGAATTCGTGCTCGGCAACGAAGCGGTGGGCGTGCCGACGCTGCGCACCCTGGACCCGGAGCTTGGCGAGACTGCGAGCGCGTTCGTGCTCCAACCGGACCCCGTTCCGGGCAATACCGACGGCGGTGCGCTCTGCGCAACGCAAGGCTTCGGCGGTTACAACGGCGCGATCGCGCTTCGCTCGGCGCACGCCGAAGCCTTCCAGCGTTACGC
>JAAYXG010000775.1 GCA_012516015.1 Lysobacteraceae bacterium
GACTACGAGGTCATGGCTTGCCTCGACGCGGACTTGCACCGCGCTGATGTGATGCCCTCTCGGGCGCACGGACTCCGGCCTACGCCGGAGCGACGAAGGTGGGTATCACTCGCCCTCTCGCGCCTTGCAATGCAGCGGCGTTGCGAATGCGCCTGCTTTGACAATGGCAATCGCGTCCTGCCTATCGAACGCGATCATCACGTCCGCGTCGCGCTCGCCATTCGAGCTCGGATCGGACCATGCCGCGTTCGCCTGTGTGATCACGAGGAAGGGCTTCGTCGAGACTACGGTGCCTTCACCGTCCCAGCAGCCGGAGTACGCGCACAGCGAGAAGCTTCCCGTCGAGCTGAATGCGAGCGACATCGGCGTAAAGTCGCCCTCTTCCGTCTCCGCACTGCATGTGCCGCTCACACACTGCACCTCGACGTCATTGCGGCAGTTCCACACGTCCGCTTGCGCGTGCCCGAAGAATGCCGCGAGCGCCGCGACTCTTAAGCTCGACCAAAGAGCTCGTCTCACGATCGTTCCCGGGCGCCGTGCGCTACTTCAAGCTCGCGGCGTCGGGGCGCGAATGCAACCATCCGGTCGACGTCAGCCACTCGATGATCGTGGACTGCCAGCGGGTGCGCGGCATCAGGAAGAAGCCGTGCTGGCCCTTCTCGAACAATCGCATTTCCACCGGCACGCCCGCATGCCGCAGCGCTTCGTAGTAACGAAGGCTGTTGCTGACGTCCACGAGCTGATCGTCGGTGGCGTGAAGTAGCAACGTCGGCGGGGTTCGCTCGCTCACCTGCAGCTCACTGGAGAATCGCCGGACCTGCTCGTCGGAAGGAGCGGTGCCCAACAACGCTTCGCGTGAACCCGCGTGCGTGATATCGCTCTGCATACTGATCACCGGATAGACCAAGACCACGAAGTCGGGCCGCAGATCGATCCCATCGGGGTTCGGTACGTAGGCTTTGCTGAAATGAGTCGCGAGCGTCGACGCCAAGTGCCCGCCGGCGGAGAAGCCGATGACGCCGACGCGCGCCGGGTCGAGATGCCATTCCGCCGCGCGCTGGCGAACGAAACGCATCGCTTGCTGTGCGTCTTGCAACGGACCGATCGACTTGTCGAGCATCGTCTCGTCGCTCGGGATCCGATACTTCACGACGAACGCGGCGATTCCGTGGTCCAAGAAAAATTGGGCCTGCTGCGTGCCTTCGAAGTCGAACGTGAGCCCGGCGTAGCCGCCACCGGGTAGGATCACGATGCTTGCACCGGTCGCGCGCATTCTCGCCGGCAAGTAAACATGAATCTGCGGGCGCGAGACGTTCCGAATGAATCCTTGCTCTGCACCGGATTCCTCATCCGATGTCGACTTCGAGTTCGGTATCGGATCATCGCCATACAACGCAAACACTTGCATCTTCGGCGGAAAGGCCAGGGCTGGGTCGATGGGCTTGGCCGGCGCTCTTGCTGCCGGCGCAGCTTCCTGCGCGGCATCTGCCGCGGCGACCGCAGACCATACGCCGCTGGCCAGACAGAGAAGGAGAGCAGCGGTCGAGGACTTCAACATGTCGAGCAGCGGTATGCCGGCGGAGAGACGCTTCTTCTTGTGCATGTCCAATTCGTCAAATATGAGGGAGCTTGAAAGACGCAATCATAGCCTGCGTCTTCGACATGGCGCTCGCTCGGAAGGACCCGAACCGCCTTCCTCGCGAGCGAAGCCACCGCTTTCACGGATTCGTAAGAATGAGCGAGCCTTTCACGGCCTTGAACTTGCCGCGGAAGCTCTTGTTGTCTCCGTCCAGCGCGACCACGAGCGTCTCGCCGGGATATTCGACCTCGGTTGCCAACTACGAAGTGAGCTCGTCCGCCGAGGGCTTCGACCCTCTCCCGAAGAACCCAGTGCGACGCTCGACGGCGAGGATGTACAACGGCGAGTGCTGATAGTGTTTCGTCTGCTTCCGTACCAGATAGGCACGCGCGAGACCGTATCCGTGCA
>JAAYXG010000776.1 GCA_012516015.1 Lysobacteraceae bacterium
CACGCCCAGCGCGATGAACGCGACGATCAGCGATATCCCAGATCCGACGGTCAGCCATAGGAGCCGGCGATGCAGCACCGTCACCGCTTTCGTCAGCGTCGCGATCTGCTCGGCCATCTGACTGACCAACTCGGCCTGCCGCCGCTCGTTCTCCACGAGCGCGGCGACGCGGGCGGCCAACTCGTCCGTCGTTTGCGGCGTTCCGGGCGCGATGCCCTGCGCGGGGGACTTGGTCTTCCGCAGCAGTTCGCGCGAGACATCCAGAATCGAAGGGACGAGGTGAACGATTTGTAGCCAAGGGACGGCCATGAGGCGGTGCTCCACGTCGACGGACGGCCCATCCTAAGGCATAAGCGTCGCCAGAGTATCCTCGAACCGCCTAGGCTCGTCGGCGCCGCACGTTGCCGCAGATCGTAGAAGGTCTCTTCGAGCGCGAACGAGCGAAGCCTCAGGTGGGATCGCGTGCGTTCTCGATCTGAGCGAGATATTCGCTACGGCTGATGAACCCGTCGCCGTCCGTATCGATGTACGCGAAATTATCGGATAGCTCCCTGTCGACGCCCGCTTCGGTTCTGCTGATCTGGTTGTCCGCGTTCCGATCGAGCGAAGCGAACGTCTCGGCATCGACTTTGACCTTTGCGACTTGGGGCTTGTCGCCCGCGGTCGCAGAGGTGCACAGCGATAGGGCTGCGAGTGCGCCGATGAGCTGCTTCATAGTGAGGTTTCTCCTGAAACTGCCTTGTTGCGTGGCTCGCCTTCTGAGCATCTCGACGAGGCCGCTATAGATAGCGGTGCTCCTGTGAACGGATACTGAACTCGCCCTCGTGCGACCTGTCCGCCGTTCAACGCAGTCCGTTGTCTCGGAGTTCCTACAACGTCCATCCGGCGGGCATTTTCGGTTCGTGGCGCGAAAGACTGTCGCAGGGCGCGCACAGTGGGATCATACGTCACTGTCCAACGCCCCAACGTGGGGATTCAGCCTTTTGCCGCTCTTTAGAAAACTTCACCCGAGACCGGGGGAGAGTAGGGCGGAACAGGCGACCATTGCGCCCGTGCGAGCCGCGAGGTAAACATCGCGGCACCCGCCGCAGATAGCGGCTTTCAGCGGTAGCACGAGCGGCCGTGTCAACGAACTTGCACAAACTGGACCCCCGTTTTTCCATGACCCAGCCTCCTTCCTTGCTGATCGTCGATGATGACCGCGAATTGGGGCAGATGCTCACCGAATATCTGAGCGGAGAGGGCTTCAATGTGTCCGTTCTGCGCGACGGCGCAGAGGCGCTCGAACATTTGATCAACGAGCCGAATCCCGCGGATCTCGTGATTCTCGACGTCATGCTGCCCTCTTTGAGCGGCTTCGAGGTGCTGCGGCGCTTGCGAAGAAGCCTTTCCGTGCCGGTCATCATGCTGACGGCGCACGGTGCGGACGTCGATCGCATCATCGGGTTAGAGCTCGGTGCCGACGATTATCTCGCGAAACCCTTCAATCCGCGCGAGCTCGTCGCGCGTGTGCGGGCCGTGCTACGACGCTTCTCTCCGCGCGATACGGACGCGCCCGCGCATCCGGTTTCGATCGGCCCGCTACGGCTCGATCCCGCGATTTTCGAAGTGACGCTTTCGGGTGAGGCCGTGCGGCTCACGGGAACGGAGCTCAGGTTGCTGGAGGTGCTCATGCGCTCCGCCGGTCAAGTGCAGTCGCGCGAATCGCTGACCGAGCGCGTGCTCGGCAGACGCCTGACGCCCTACGACCGCAGCATCGACACGCACGTGAGCAACTTGCGCCGCAAGCTCGGTCTCGGCGAGAACGGGTTGCCCGAAATTCGCAGCATTCGAGGTGCAGGCTACGTCTTGATCCCGAACGGCGAGGCGCGAGCGGAAGCAGCCCGATCATGAAGACGCTCTTTCTACGCATCTTCTTTGCGTTCTGGGCGGCGATGCTCGTTGTGCTCGGGACGACCGCCGGCGTCGCATACTATCGATTCCACGAGGTCAAGCGCGTCAACGTCGATATCAAGGAGCTCGCGAACGAGGCCGCGGCACTCCTTCGATCCGACGGTACGCAGGCGCTTCCCGCATGGATCGCGGATTCCGAGCGCAAGTACAAGGAGCGGAGCATCTTCATCGTCGACTCGACCGGCGATGACGTGCTCAAGCGTCCGCTGCCGCATCACCTGCGCAAGTATGTGGGTCGATTGCAGGATGCCGGGCTGCTCGGTCGAAACAAAATAGACAGCCGCGACATCGACGATCCGCTCCTGCTCACGCCGCTGTTCACCGACCGCGACGGTACGGTGTACTCGCTCATGATCAGCGGGCCGAGCTGGCCCATGAACATGTTGAACGCCACGGACGTGCGTATCGTCGTGCTCGCATTCGCGTTGCTCACGAGCGCTTTCGTGTGTTGGTGGATCGCGCGTTACGTGAGCAAGCCGGTCGAGCGGCTACAGTCGAGCGCTCGCTCGATCGCCGCGGGCAATCTGGAAGCCCGCGTCGGAACGGAATTCTCTCGCCGCAAGGACGAGCTTGGTGTGCTCGCTCGAGACTTCGACGCCATGGCCGATCACGTCCGTGCTCTGATCGCATCGAAGGAAGACCTGCTGCGCGGCATGTCGCACGAGCTGCGCTCGCCGCTCGCGCGCCTACGCGTGGCGCTCGGCCTTGCACGTCGCTCGGGCGAAGATCTCGCGAGACAACTCGATCGTATCGAGCTCGAAACGGAGCGCCTGGATACGTTGATCGGACAGATGCTGCAGCTCTCGCAGCTGCGCGCGGCGGAGCCGGTCCATACGCGCGAGCCCGTTGACGTGGCAACGCTCTTGGGCGAGGTCGTGGAGGACGCGCGGCTCGAGGCGAGCGCGGTGAACAAGCGGGTGGATTGGGTGCCGAGCGCCGGAATCATCGTCGACGGCGAGCAACGCTTGCTGCGAAGCGCGATCGAGAATGTATTGCGCAATGCCATCCGATTCGCGGACACCGGAACGGCCGTGATGGTGAAGCTGCGCTTCGAGCACGGCCGAGCGACGATCTTGATCGAGGATCGAGGGCCCGGCGTACCGCCCGCGGAGCTCGACAACATCTTCGAGCCTTTCTACCGCGTCGCGGCCTCCCGCGATCGCGACAGCGGCGGCACGGGGCTTGGCCTTGCGATCACGTGGCGAGTCGTCGCGCTGCACGGCGGTCAAGTCGTTGCGCGCAACGCGTCGGGCGGCGGCTTGATCGTGCAGATCGAGCTGCCGGCGCGTTCGGTGCACGCGAGCGCAGCATAACTATGGGCCTGGGGCTCGGGGCGTGGGGCTTGGGTCAGAGCGCCTCGGAATCGGCGTCGATGACACCTAGTCGATGACACCTAGAGTTTATTCGCAACTGCGCGAGTCCACGCGTCTGCTGCTCTGAGTAGCATTCGTGGTTCTGGCCCAATCCCCACGCCCCGAGCCCCAGGCCCATAGCTCATTTTCCATGCGTTCGCGACACCTGCTGCGCGAGCGCATGATTCCGCAGGAGCTGGGCGCGGGTGCGAATCGCGCTGATCTGCTCCTGCGTCGCGGCGGCGTCGTCGTGACGTGCCGTCAGGACTTTTCCTTGTAAGTCGAATTCCAACAAGAGCGTGCCGGCACCAGCGAGCGGCGCACCCTCGTAGCGCATCAAGCGCGCGCCCTGAAAGGTGTAGCTGCCGGGTACGGACTCCGCGCCTCGTTCGCGCTGCTCCTCGATACGCACGAGCGACTCTCCGCGAAAGCGCGGCGTATAGCGGCTCGTGATACCGCCCGCGTTGGTCGTGAGCTGCCAGCTTTTCTCTGCATCGGCAGCGGGTGGGGCGACCACGAGCGGTGCGGTGGGCGCTTCGCTCCGACTCATGCCGGATTCCTTCGCGGCGTCGCAAGCCGCCATCGACATGCATGCGGTGAAGCTCAAGAGCAGAGGAACCCATTCACGGCGAGTCGCGTTCATGGCTTCGTTCTTCGCAGATGTAGTACACGGTGTGCAAGACGTAGTGCGTCTGTCTGCGGCGACAAGCGCTGAACATAAGTGGAGTCTCGATTCATCGGATCGACGCACTGAGGTGCTCCGCTGTGGCGAACGTGATGCAGCTCACGCGACGAGATTCGTCGTTCCTCTAGGCTGCCGACGTCCACGCTGTCCCATCCTCGGAGGAATTTGATGAGCGTTCCCAACTCTCAAGCCGTGCGCCGCGACGTCGCGTCCAACTTGCGTGCTGCCCCTGCCGCGCAGCGGCCGGTCGCACGAGCCGGCACGCCGCGCATCGGCTTCGCGCCAAAGGATAGCGATGGCGAAGGCTCATTCAAGATCAATCTATCCGACCTCGACATCCCTCGTCCGCAGGATCAACTGGAAGTCGACGGTTTGAAGCCTACGCTGCTCAGCCGATTGCTCAATTTGTTCTCGTGACGGGATGACGCGTGGCTCGTGACTCGTGATTAGCGGGTCGAAAGAGAGGGTCGCGCGGGCGCTTGAGCACCCTCTTACGAATCACGAGTCACGAGTCACGAGCGGGCTCCGTCCTGCTCCGCTCGCCGGTGGCGAGCCGCAACTCGCCGGTAAATATTTCTCTGCTCCTGGTTTTAGGTATGCTTGCCTCGCGCATCGGGCAGCTCTACGCGGAGAATGTTTATGGCAGGTTGGATCCTCTTGGCGGTCATCGTCCTCGTCGCGTTCTTCTTCATCTCGATCTACAACCGACTCATTGCCGGGCGGAACGCATACAAGAATGCGTTTGCTCAGATCGACGTGCAACTGACGCGCCGGCACGATCTCATCCCGAATCTCGTCGAAACCGCCAAGGGCTACATCAAGCACGAGCGCGAGACGCTGGAAGCCGTCATCGCGGCACGTAACGCTGCAGTGACCGGGCTCAAGAACGCGGCGGCGCATCCGGACGATCCGAATGCGGTTCAGCAGCTCGCCGGCGCGGAGAACGCGCTGACGGGCGCGCTCGGCAGACTGTTCGCGCTCGCCGAGGCCTATCCTGATCTCAAGGCGAATCAGAACATGATGCAGCTCTCCGAGGAGCTCACCTCGACGGAGAACAAAGTCGCGTTCGCACGGCAGGCATTCAACGATGCGGTCATGAACTACAACAACCTGCGCGAAGTGTTTCCGAACAGCATCGTCGCAGGCATGTTCTCCTTCCAGCCCGCTCAGCTGCTCGAGATCGAATCGCCCGAGAAGCGCGCGGTGCCGCAGGTGAAGTTCACCTGAACAATGGCTGGAGGCTGGGAGCTGGAGCTAGAGCACGCTCTGCGTGTTTCTTCTCTGCCTGCTCCAGCCCCCAGCCGCGTCTGCCCATGAACTTCTTCCAGCGCCAAGACGAAGCCCGTCGCGCCTCGCGACGGCTCGTGGTTTTGTTCGGACTTGCGGTGATCGCCGTCGTCGTTGCCGTCGATCTCGTCGTGGCGTTCGCACTTGCGCAAGCGCAGACCTATTCGAGCGGTGTCTCGCCGTCGCTGTCGGAGTGGATGCGCGCGAACGCGGATACCCTCGTCGCGACTTCGCTCATCGTCGTCGCCATCATCGGCTTTGCGAGTCTTTACAAGACCGTCGTGCTGAGCGGCGGCGGCGGAGTCGTGGCGCAGGCCTTGGGCGGCGTGCGCGTCTCGGCGGATACGACCGATCCCGATGAGCGGCGTCTGCTGAACGTCGTCGAGGAAATGTCGATCGCATCCGGCGTGCCGATGCCGGAGGTCTATCTCCTCGAGCACGAAAGCGGCATCAACGCCTTTGCAGCCGGGCACAATCCGGCGAACGCCGCGATCGGCGTGACTCGGGGGGCGATCGAAACGCTCAACCGTTCGGAGCTGCAGGGCGTCATCGCTCACGAGTTCAGTCACATTCTGAACGGCGATATGCGCCTCAACGTACGGCTCATGGGCTTGCTCTTCGGGTTGCTGGTGATCGCGGTCATCGCGCGGACGGTCATGCGCGTCGCACCGCGCGGGCGCGATCAGAAAGGAGTCGGTCCGGCGATCGTTCTCGTTGCGCTCGCGGTCCTCGTCATCGGCTACGTCGGGCTCTTCTTCGGGCGTTTGATTCAGGCGGCGGTCTCGCGCCGTCGCGAAGCGCTCGCGGATGCCTCCGCCGTGCAGTTCACGCGCGATCCGACGGGGTTGCGCAACGCGCTCGTGAAGATCGGTGCGGCTTCCTCCGGATCGCGGCTTGCGCATCCCGAAGTCGATGAAGTCGCGCACATGCTCTTTGCGCCGGGCATGCGGCGCTTGTTCGCGACCCATCCGCCGTTGCTCGAGCGTTTGAAAGCGATCGATCCGCATTTCGATCCTGCCGAGATCGACCGTGTGCGCGCGCAGCAGCTCGAGCAACGCTCGGCCGCGGCGGCCCCGAAGAGGACGCAGCCGGATGCCCAAGAGCGGCTCGCAGCGGTGCTCACCGTACCGCTCGCGGCTGTTGCGGGCTCGGTCGCAAACCCGTCGACCGAACATCTGCTGCTCGCGCGCGATATACGCGAGTCGCTGCCGGAAGCCATCACGCGGGCCGCCCGCCATCCGTCCACGGCTCGAGCGCTACTGCTCACGCTTGCGCTCGATGGCCGCGGCGATGCGCGGGAGCGTCAGAGGCGATACATCGAGCAGCAGCTCGATGCGCAGACGGTCGCAATCATGAGCGAACTGGAGGCGAGCGTGGACGCGCTTCAGCCCGAGCAGCGCCTTCCTGCGCTCTCGAGCAGCTTCCCTGCGCTGCGGCAGCTATCGCGCGACGAGCGCCTGCGTTTGATGGCGTGTCTCAACGGCATGTTGCAGCGAGAAGGGGAACTTTCTCTGCATCGATACGTGCTGCGCAAGCTGGCGCAGGTCCATCTGCGCGACTCGGTCGAGCCCGCGGCACGCGCTCGATCACTGTCGCTCGAGGAAGTGCGCAACGACGCGCAAGTTCTGTTCGCGGTGCTCGCGCGGCATGGGCATCACGGCGAGGCGGAGTCGAGGCGGGCGTACGAAGCGGGGATGCATCATCTGTATCCGCGCGTACGACCTGAATACGCGCTCCCTTCACCGTGGGTTGCCCCGCTCGACGTGGCGCTCAGCCGGCTCGATCAGCTCCCGTCCGCGGGAAAAGAGCAGCTCATCGAAGCGCTCGTGAAGACGGTGACGCACGATGAACGGCTCACGCTCGGCGAGGCCGAGCTGCTCCGTGCCGTCTGCGCGGCGCTCCACTGCCCGCTGCCGCCCTTGGTCGCCGCTTCCCCTCAGGTCGAGTCCATTCGGGCCGCGACTTGAGTTAAGAAGAAACTCTGGCCAAGCACGCAAAGCTCGCTAAGGTAAGAAAACAAGATTATCTCGCGGAGACGCAGAGACGCGGAGGCGCGGAGATAAGAGGGAAGAAGCTGATTCTCTCTCTTCCGATCTCTGCGTCTCCGCGAGAGTATTTCCTATTCCGGCCTTTGCCTGCTGCGAGAGTCATCTTCTTCGCCTGCATCAAACGCTTGCGGGGGTAAACTGGACGGCGGCTGTCAGCTTTCCCGTGTTCAATCCCGCCCGATCCGTCAGTGCGGGATAGAATACGCACTCCACTCGCGTGTCCTGCGCGTGCGGCACCATTTCCTCGTTCAGCATGTCCAAATCCATCGTTATTCGTGGCGCGCGCCAAAACAACCTCAAGTCGATCGATGTCGAGCTGCCGACGAACGAGCTGATCGTCGTCACGGGCGTTTCGGGGTCCGGTAAGTCTTCGCTCGTCTTCGATACGCTTTATGCCGAAGGGCAGCGTCGGTACGTCGAAACCTTTTCGCCGTACGCGCGACAATTCCTCGATCGGATGGATCGCCCTCAAGTCGATGGTATCGAAGGCATTCCGCCCGCCATCGCAATCGATCAGACGAATCCGGTACGTACCTCTCGCTCAACCGTCGGCACGATGACGGAGCTCAACGATCACTTGAAGCTGCTGTTCGCACGTGCCGCGCAGCTCTATTGCCGTCGCTGTGCGCGTCCGGTTCGTCGCGACACGGCGCAAACGATCTACGCGGAGTTGCGCGACAGATTGCTGGCCGCAAATCGTGCGGATTCCCGTCTCATCGTCACCTTCCCGGTCGGCGTGCCCCACAACTTCTCCGAAACGGAAGTGTTGAAGTTGCTCGAGGCACAGGGCTACACGCGCGTGTACTCGCGGAGCGTGCGAGCGGATAGCGCAGGCCGCGAGCTCAAGGACAAACGCAAGCGGGCCAAGAAATCGTCAGCCGACGGCGCGAACCGTATCGAGCTCGAGATGATCCAAGATCGGTTGCGGTTCGCATCCGCGGACCGCAGCCGCGTCATCGAGGCGTTGGAAGCGGCGCTGCGGGTCGGCCGCGGCAAGCTCAGCGTCCACGTACTGGACGCGGTGAGCGGCGGACGGCGGACGGATGAGGAAGAGGGGAGCGATAGTGAGAAGCCGCCGCTCACCTTCCGCTTCTCATCGGACCTTCACTGCGCCGATTGCGACATTCATTACCACGATCCGGTGCCGAGCCTGTTCTCGTTCAACTCGCCGATAGGCGCATGCGAAACTTGCCGCGGCTTCGGTCGGACGATCGGCATCGATTTCGGGCTCATCGTCCCGGATGAAGGCAAGACGCTGCGCGAGGGCGCCATCCGCTGCTGGCAATCCGAG
>JAAYXG010000777.1 GCA_012516015.1 Lysobacteraceae bacterium
GAGGAGCACGCGCAACGAGAGGACACGCAGCACGATTTCGGGCGCAACATCATTCCCGAAGCGCTGAGCACGCTCAAAGTATTTGCCTATCCGTTTACCGACGTGCAAACGCGCGTGCAGCACTATTGGCGCGACGTGGGTACGGTCGACGCCTTCTATGAGGCGAACATGGAGCTCGTGCACGTCAATCCGGAGCTCAATATCTATGACGAGCAATGGCCGATCTGGACCTATCAACGCCAGTATCCGCCGGCGAAGTTCGTCTTGGACGAGGACGGCCGTCGCGGCATGGCCGTGAACTCCGTCGTCTCGGGCGGCTGCATCATTTCGGGCGCGCACGTCAATCAATCGTTGTTGTTCTCGAACGTGCGCATCGATGAGCGCAGTTACGTGGAGCGCTCCGTCATTTTCCCGGACGTACGCATCGGCGCCGGCTGCACCGTCAAGCGAGCGATCATCGATTCGGCCGGCATCGTGCCGCCCGGGCTGCAAATCGGCGTCGACCGCGAAGAAGACGCACGGCGCTTCTACATCTCCGAGAACGGCGTCGTGCTCGTGACTCGCGAGATGCTTTCGAAGCTCAGGCAGTGAGCGGGCACGAGGCTTCGGGATTCGGGAGATAGAACAAAGGTGCGCGATGCGCGTGCCAGACCAGCGGCGATTTCTGTGAGGTTCCAATGAGAGCTCTATACGCACGCGGCTTGATCGCCGCAGTCTTACTCGTGCTCGCCGGCTGCGCTGCCTTTGCGCCGAAGCTGGAAGCGCCGCGCCTTGCGCTGGTGAGCGCCTCGATGACCTCGGGCGACATCTTCAGTCAAAACTTTCTCGTGCGCATGCACGTCCAGAATCCGAACGACCGGGACTTGCCGATACGCGGCATCGACTATCGACTGTTCTTGGAGGGCGATAGTTTCGCGGAAGGCGTCACGCCCAAAGCTTTCGTCGTGCCCGCGAACGGCGAAACCGAGTTCGACATCACGGTGCGCACGAACTTCGTGAGCAGCATCGGTCGCTTGCTGACCCGCTTGCAGGGCAAGCAACGAGTCCAATACGTCATCGAAGGCAAGGTGCTGACCGACATCGGCATGCTCAAGAAGATCCCTTTCCGCGAGAGCGGGACGGTTGATTTAGCCACTGTGCGTTAGTGCGTGCGCGCTAACGGTGTAACGTGTGAAGTGTAGAGTGTCAGGTCAGAATGGCTGTGCCCCTCTGACCTGACACCTTGCACCCTACCCGCGCGGGAGCGCCAGATACATCGCCTCATACTCCCTGGCCTGACGCTCCCAAGAAAAATCCTGGGCCATGCCGTTGCGCACTATCTGCAGCCATGCGTCGCGATCTTTGTAGAGATCGAGCGCGGTGTGGATCGCCCACCAGACGCCGCCTGCGTCGAAATCGTTGAAGACGATACCTGTTCCTTGGCGCGTGCTCGGGTCCCACATCTGCACGGAATCGGCGAGGCCGCCCGTGCGCCGAACGATCGGGACGGTGCCGTACTTGAGGCTATACATTTGATTCAGGCCGCAAGGCTCGTACATCGACGGCATCAAGAACATATCGCTCGCCGCCTCGATGAGGTGCGCAAGCTCGTCGTGATAGCCGCGATGAAATACGACCCGATCAGGGAAGCGGTGCTGCAGGCGCGCGAAGAAATCTTCGTAGCGCGCCTCGCCGCTGCCGAGCGCGACGAGTGCGAGATCGCGCGTCGCGAGGATTTCGGGCAGCGTGTCGAACAGGAGATCGAACCCTTTCTGCACCGTCAGCCGTGACACGATGCCCATCAAGGGGGTGGTATCGGCGACAGGCAGATTCAGCCAATCGAGCAGCGCGCGTTTGGTCGCCGCTTTGCCCGAGAGGTCATCCGCAGTGTAATGATGCTTGAGATAGCGATCCGTGGCCGGATTCCACTCGCTGTAATCGACGCCGTTCAAGATGCCGATCACGCCGTCCGGCCGCGCACGCAGGTCGGCATCGAGCCCGTGCCCGCCCAACGGGGTGCAGATCTCCTGCGCGTACGTCGGGCTGACCGTCGTGACGGCATGAGCGTGCCGCACGCCTTCGCGCAGCCAGTTGATCGGTCCACCGGATGCGGCTGCAGGCTCGAGCAGGCCGCGCACGTCGCCTCCGATGTCGTGGATCGTGCCGTGCGCAAAGATGCCTTGGTAGCCGATGTTGTGAATCGACATGACGGATCGCGTTGCGCCGAACAACGCGTCCCACGCGTACAGCGTTTTCAGCATCAGGGGCATGAGTGCGGTATGCCAATCGTTGCAATGAACGATGTCCGGCGCGAAGGCGAGCCGCTGGCACGTCTCGAGCGCGGCTCGCTGCAGCACGAGGAAGCGCAGGTGTTCGTCTACGCCGTCCGTGTAGAGCGTCGTTCGGTCGTAAACCTCCGGGCAGTGCACGAAGTAGAGCGGCACGTTCGTATCCGGCAATCGACCCTCGACGATGGAGAAGCGGTAGAAGTGAGGCCCCAAGTAGAGCGGCACGCCTTGGGCGGTCGAGAGCGGCGTAACGTCGGCGGCGCGCTGCCCGATGCTCGAATAAAGCGGCACGAAAAGGCGGATATCATGACCCAGATCTCGTAGATGACGCGGCAACGCGCCTGCGACATCGGCGAGTCCGCCGGACTTGGCGAACGGCGCAACTTCCGAGGCGACGAAGGCAATGCGCATGCGAAACGTGCGCGGGCTCAGGGCAGGAGCGCCACAAAGAACACGAAGGTGGAAAAAGGGGATCTCACGTCTTCTTCGTCTGCTGTGTGATCTTCGTGGTGTTCCCGTCAGGCATCTTCGGCTTTGCTATTTTCCTTGTCCTTGGGCGGAGACGGCGGGGCGAACGCGGCGAGCATGGTTTCCTGCATGCGCGACCAGAGCTCTAGATTCTGCCGTGTGAGCTCGGACATCGCGCCGAGCGGCCCGGTCGCCATCATGCGCGCGAGCTGGGCATGTACCGCTTCTTGCTGATGCATGAATGTCTCGACGCTCTTTTCCAGATAGGCGCCCAAGAACCCTTGCAGCGAATTGCCGTAGAAGCGGATCAGCGCTTCCAAGACCGGTGTGGATAGTGTGGGCCGTCCGAATTGTTCCTGATCGGCGATGACTTGCAGCAGAATGAGGCGTGTGATGTCTTCGTTCGTCTTGTCTTCGATGACTTTGACGCGCTCGCCCGCGATGATCATGTTGCGTATGTCATCGAGCGTGATATGACGGCTCTGGGACGCATCGTAGAGCCGGCGATTGGCGTATTTCTTGATGACGCGTTCTTTGCTCATAGGCAGCAGTGCTCTAGGTAACCGGGTCCGCCCGGGTTAGCGGACGGCCGTTGTCCTGAAGGCGCTCGGACCCGAGGTCCGCGTCCGAGCGGCCATCACACGCTCGCGCGCCAGTGCATGCGCGGGTACTCTAACGACCTGAATTTGGCAGTGCAACATACGAAGTCGATTAAGCGCGAAGTGGGGTTATGACCGAGGCGCAAGAGAAGAGCCCAGATTGGGCGCAGGCGTGGATCGATGAACAGCGCGAAAGACTCGAAAATAGCCTGCGTGAAGGCAGCGTGCCGTCCGGCGACCGGGACCTTGGAGCGCTCTTTTCGCGACTCGGTGCGGACTGGCTGTCGAGTTACGAGCTGCTCGCACGCGCAAGCTTTCCGAAGTCGACGGTTCCGCTCGGTTGGGCGCGGGAGCAGGAACGAGAATGGCGAGACTTGGCGTCCGCACAGGCGGAGTACCGGCGGCTCGAAGCGCAGATCGTCGCGAAGCTCTTGGCGGTTCACGCTCGAGCGCTGGATCGCTTGCAGCAGGCAGTGCGCGAACGCACCGAGCAGGGACGGCCGTTCGAGGAGTTTCGCGAGCTCTATGACCTGTGGATCGAGTGCGGTGAAGAAATTTATGCCGAAGTGGCACGCAGCGAGGAATACTGTCGCTTACAAGCCGCGCTAGGCAACGCGAGTATCGAGCTGCGAGCGCGACAGCAAAAGGTTCTCGAGCGCGGACTCAAGTACTTCGATCTGCCGACCCGCTCGGAGTTGAACAGCGTACATCGCGAGTTGCGCGCGCTGCGCGAGCGGCTCGCGGAACTGGAGGTACGGCTGCCGCGGCAAGCCCCGTCGGCCAACAACACGACACGCGCTACGCGCGCGCGCGCGTCACAACAGGCATCGAAGCGGACATCGAAACGAGCATCCAAATGACGAGCCAGCCATTCCAAGACGCCATGCGAGACTGGCTGCTTCGGCTCGAGGAAGGCGCTCGCGCGCTGTCGCAAGTCGGCGAGCCCGTCGTCGGATGCACCTCGAAAGAAGAAATCTACCGCGAAGACAAGGTCGTCTTGTACAGGTACCTGGCGACGCCGGGGCCGGACTCGCGTGCGCGCATGCGCACGCCGCTCGTGATCTGCTACGCGCTGGTCAATCGCCCCTACATGATGGATCTGCAACCCGATCGGTCCTTGATTCGCGGTCTGCTCGCGCGCGGCGTCGATGTTTATCTGATCGACTGGGGCTATCCGGATGGAGCCGACCGCTATCTGGAAGTGAAGGACTACGTCTTGCGCTATTTGCCGCATTGTGCGGACGCTGCGGCCGCGCACGCGCGCTCGACTGCGGTCAACTTACTGGGCGTTTGCCAAGGCGGTACCTTGAGCTTGTGCTTCGCCGCCGCGCACCCAAAGCGCGTGCGGAATCTGATCACGATGGTGACGCCCGTCGATTTCCGCACGCCGGACAACCTGCTGACGAAATGGAGCGATGGAATCGATATCGATGCGCTTGTCGATACGATCGGCAACGTGCCGGGCGAGATGCTGAACGCGGTCTTTCTTGCCCTGATGCCGTATCGGCTTTTGAGTCAGAAATACATTGCGATCCTCGACGGGCCTCGGGACCGCGCCGCGCTCGAGAACTTCCTCCGGATGGAGAAATGGATATTCGACAGCCCGGATCATCCGGGCGAAATGTATCGCCAGTTCATGCGTTGGTTTGTCAAGGAGAATCGCCTCGTCGAGGGAGACTTGGAGATCGCAGGCCGGTCCATTCGCCTGAGCGACGTCAAAATGCCCGTGCTCAACATATACGCGGAGCGCGACCACCTCGTACCGCCCGCCGCGAGCCGAGCGCTGGCGCGACTCGTCGGTACCCAGGATTACACGGAGTACGGCTTTCCGGGCGGACATATCGGCATCTACGTCAGCGCTGCGGCGCAACGAGAAGTGCCGGGGCGGATCGCGGGCTGGCTTGCCGCGCGCGAACCGCGCGGGGGCCGCGCTGCGCCGCGCGGCGCCAGGGGATAATGACCAGGGGGTAGGGGATAGTCAGAACTCGCCTAGTCCGTGCAACGCGGCTTAACGAATTCCGCTTTCCCGCGACTCAGGACTCTTTGCTCACTCGACGTAATCTGCGCCTCGTCTTACTCTTGTCTCTTCTCCGGCTATCCTCTATCCCCTATCCCCTAGTCACCATCCCCTTCCGCCATGATCTACGACAACATCCTCGGCACCATCGGCCGCACGCCCATCGTGCGCATCAACCGGCTCGCGCCGGCTCACACGACGATGTACGTGAAGTGCGAGTTCTTCAATCCGCTGTCCTCGGTGAAGGATCGCCTCGCGATCGCGATCATCGAGGATGCCGAACGCCGCGGCTTGCTCAAGCCGGGCCAAACCGTCGTGGAAGCGACCTCCGGCAACACCGGGATCGCGCTCGCGATGGTCTGCGCGGCGAAGGGATATCCATTCGTCGCGTGCCTGTCGGAAACGTTCTCGGTCGAGCGCCGCAAGATCATGCGCATGCTCGGCGCGAAGGTCATTCTGACGCCCGCCGCGGAACGCGGGACCGGCATGGTGCGCAAAGCCGAGGAGCTCGCGAAGAAGAACGGGTGGTTCCTTGCACGCCAGTTCGACAACCCCGCGAACCCCGAGTACCACCGCAACACGACCGGCCCCGAGATCCTCAGCGACTTCGCGAGCAAGCGGTTGGATTTCTGGGTGACCGGTTGGGGCACGGGCGGGACCCTCACCGGCGCTGGGGAGATCATCAAGAAGGCACGCCCCGACACCAAGGTGATCGTTGCGGAACCCGCGAGCGCCTCGCTTTTGACCGGGGCGGAATTCAAACCGCACAAGATTCAGGGTTGGACGCCCGATTTCGTTCCGTCGGTGCTGAATCGCGAAGTCGCCGACGAGATCTTACAGGTCAAGGATGAGGAGGCCATCGAAGCCTCGCGTGCGCTTGCGAGCAAAGAAGGCATCTTCTGCGGTATCTCTTCGGGCGCCACGTTCGCCGCCGCGCTCAAGGTTGCGCAGAAGGCGCCGCAGGGCTCCGTCATCCTCGCCATGTTGCCCGATACACGCGAACGCTACTTGACGACCGCATTGTTCGAAGGCGTCAATGATGCGTCCGACGCCGAGCCGTTGTAAGAAACGTTACTCGCCCCGCACTTTTACGTTTCTTTACTGGCAAAGAGGAGTGCAGGCGGTACCGTGACCGCCTGCGGTCGCGCGCGCCGCGTGCGCGCGCACGCGTCGTTCTGCCGCGTCTATCTCCCAATCGTCTGCTCTCTCGGTGGAATTGTGTCTCAACATGTGAATCGCCGCGGCATCGCGATCGGCGTCGCGGCGCTCGTCTCGTTTGTCGTCGGGCTGTGGGTATGGCTCGGCCCGAACGCGAATGGGTCGGCGGCCGATACGGCCGACCGCGCTCGCGACGTGCGCGCCGCGAGCGTCGTCGTCGCGCAGCCGCAGATCAAGCCTTTCGCGCAAGAAGTCGAAGCGCTCGGCACCGTGCGCGCGAACGAGTCCGTCGACATCACCTCGAAAGTGGCCGATCGCGTCGCCGTCATCCGTTTCAAGGAAGGTCAGCAGGTCCGTAAAGGCGATGTGCTGGTCGAGCTCGATGACGCGGAACCGCGCGCGGAGCTTGCCGCCGCCGAAGCGGCGCTTGCCGAGAGTCGCAGCCAGTACAAGCGCAGCCAAGAGCTCTATCAGACGCGCGCGTTGTCGGAAGCCCAGATGGAGCAATTGAAGGCGACGATGCTTTCGAACGAAGCACGTGCCGCCGCAGCGCGCTCTCGCGTCAACGATCGATTGATCGTCGCACCGTTCTCCGGTCGAGTGGGCTTGCGCAACGTGAGCGTCGGGGGACTCGTGAGTCCGGGGCAAGTCATCACGACGCTGGATGATCTGAGCGTCGTCAAGCTCGATTTCTCCGTACCCGAGCTGTTCCTTTCCGCGCTTCGGCCCGAGCTGCCCGTTTCGGCGAGCGCTACGGCCTATCCGGGCGAGACGTTCGCGGGTCGCGTCGTGAGCGTCGGCACCCGGGTCGATCCCACGACGCGCTCCGTCACGATCCGCGCGCTGATCGACAACCGCGAGCATCGCTTGCGTCCCGGGATGTTCATGACCGTCAAGCTCGTGCGTGCCGAGAGCGATGCGTTGATGGTCCCCGAGCGCGCAATCGTGCCGGAAGAAAGGCGACATTATCTGTTCGTCGTCGAAGAAGGGGTCGCGCGCAAGCGCGAAGTCGTGATCGGGCGCCGTCGACCCGGTGAAGTCGAAATCCTGGAGGGCGTGTTGCCGACCGATCAGGTGATCGTCGACGGCATGCTCGATGTGCGCGACGGGCAGCCCGTGCGGCAGGCCGACGTCGCGGGAGCCCGTACGACGGACGTGCCGACATGATCCTCTCGGAAATCTCGGTTCGCCGGCCCGTGTTCGCGATGGTCGTGAGTCTGCTGCTCACGATCATCGGCCTGATGGCCGCGGCTCGCCTCTCGGTGCGCGAAGTCCCGAACGTTCAGCCCCCGATCGTCAGCATCGATACGGTGTATCGAGGCGCGTCGGCAGCCGTCGTCGAGTCGAAGATCACTCAAGTGATCGAAGATCGCATCGCCGGCCTCGAGGGGATCGAAAAGATCACCTCCTCGAGTCAGGACGAGCGCTCGCGCGTCACCGTCGAGTTCAGCCTCGATCGGGACATCGACGGTGCCGCGAACGACATTCGCGATCGCGTCGCGCGCGTGTTGAACGATCTTCCGGAAGAAGCCGAGCCGCCGGAAATCGCCAAGGTCGACACGACGTCCGATCCCGTCATGTGGCTCAACGTCGCGAGCGATCAGCGCACGGCGCTCGAGCTGTCCGACTACGCCAATCGATACTTGGTCGATCGATTCTCCGTCGTGCCGGGTGTCGCGCAGGTTCGCATCGGCGGCGAGCGGCGCTATGCGATGCGCGTGTGGCTCGACCGGGAAGCGCTCGCCGCGCGTCAGCTCACGGTGCAGGACGTCGAGAGCGCGCTGCGCAGCGAGAACGTCGAGCTGCCTGCCGGTCGCATCGAGTCGATCGACCGAGAGTTCACCTTGCGGACCGATACGGGTCTGCGGACGCCGGAGGATTTTCGCCGGCTGGTCGTCGGGCGCGGTGCCGGCGGCTATCTCGTGCGCCTGGCTGAAGTCGCCGACGTCGAGCTTGCCGCCGAAAACCTGCGCACGATCTCGCGCAGCGATGGCGTGCCGGGCATCAGCCTCGCTATCGTTCCGCAATCGACTGCCAATGTGCTCGATGTTGCGAACGGCGTCAAAAAAGAGCTTGAACGTGTTCGCGCGACTTTGCCGCCTGACATGCTGATCGAAGTCAACATCGACGATTCTGCGGTCGTGAGCGAGTCCATCTACGAAGTCGTGCACGCGCTCGTCGTCGCGCTCGTGCTCGTCTTGGTCGTGATCTATCTGTTCCTCGGAACGGTGCGCGCCACGATCATTCCCGCGCTCACCATTCCCGTGTCGATCATTGCGGCCAGCATCGCCATGGCCATGGCGGGTTTCTCCATCAATGTGCTGACGCTTCTTGGGGCCGTGCTTGCGATCGGCCTCGTCGTAGACGATGCGATCGTCGTGCTCGAGAACATCGTGCGGCGCATCGAGCTCGGCGAGCCGCCGCTCATCGCCGCGGTGGACGGAAGCCGCGAGATCGGCTTTGCCGTCATCGCAACGACCCTCGTCCTCATCGCCGTGTTCCTGCCGATCTCGTTCATTCCGGGTAACGTCGGGCGGTTGTTCGGCGAGTTCGGCATCTCGATGGCCGCCGCGATCGGCGTCTCGGCGCTCATCTCGCTCACGCTCGTACCCATGATGAGCTCGAAGATCTTTGCAGGCGGCATCATCCGCGGGCGAGTCGCCGATGCGGTCGATCGATTCTTTCGTTGGCTCTCGCACTGGTACGAGCGTTCCGTA
>JAAYXG010000778.1 GCA_012516015.1 Lysobacteraceae bacterium
AGAATCAAGTACAAGATCACCAAGGTTGGCAGGAAGGCAAGCCACAGCAGGAGCGTCGCTGGGGCTCGGCCTTCGCCAAAGAGCGCGTGCCACGCATTGACGCGCGACTTGACCGTCTCGCCGCGCTTCAGCGTTTCCACCATGAAAAAGTGGAGAGCCGGCGCCAGCATAAGGGGGAAGATGCCGCCGACGATGAACAGCACTCGCCAATCGAAACCGGGAGGCAGCAGCTGCGTCAGCAATGCGGATGATCCTCCGCCGAGCGGCATGCCCGCGAACATCGCCGCCGCAGTGATGGCGCGCCGCTCCGGCGAGCTGATCTCCGATGCCACTGCCATCATGTTCGGCAGCGCGGCGCCGAAACCCAAGCCCGCACAGAAACGCACGGCGAACAGCAGGGCAAACGTGGACGCGACCGTCGTGAGCAGCGTGAAGACGCCAAAAATGAGCACCGCGGCGATGAACACCGGCTTGCGACCGACACGGTCGGCGAACCATCCACCGAAGCTGGCTCCGATCACGAGGCCGATATTGCTGATCGAGAAGATCCAACCCATCTGTCCCGGCGATAAGCCGAACTGCGGTGCGAGCTGGGGTGCGGCGATGCCGATCGCCTGAATGTCGAATCCTTCTACGACGGCCACTAAGAAGCACAATGCGATCGTAATGGCGGGGCGGCGAACGGCCGACGCCGAACTGCTGACTGCAATCATCTCTCAGGATCCCCCTTTTCGTGCGCGACGGCTGGATGCCGTCGTCCGTACGTTGTCGAGAAGCATGAGCACGGCACGCAACGTCGAGCGCGTTCGTCGACCCTACCGGCCGCTCAGCGTAGCGCGCGTGTCTGTACTAATAATGCATTATAGCGGCAGCCCGACATAGTTCTCCGCGAGCACGGTCTGTGCCGCGGTCGAGGTGAAGACATATTCGAGCTCGCTTCGGCGGATATGTGTGGTGAACGCATCTTCGTCCGGGAACTGGTGCAGGAGCGAGGTCATCCACCAGGAGAAACGCACGGATTGCCAGACGCGGCGCAAGGCGCGCTCGGAATAGCCGTCGAGTCCGGTCCTGGTGCCTTGGCGATAGTAGGCGAGCAGGGCTTCATAGAGGTAGAACACGTCGCTCGCGGCGAGATTCAGACCCTTCGCGCCGGTCGGCGGGACGATATGGGCCGCATCGCCTGCCAAAAACAAGTGCCCGTACTGCATCGGCTCGGCGACGAAACTGCGCAACGGAGCGATGCTCTTTTCGATCGAAGGACCGGTCTCGAAGCGTGCCGCGACATCTGCGCCGATGCGCGCCTTGAATTCATCCCAGAACCGCTCGTCGCTCCACTGTTCTACTCGGTCCTCCAAGGGAACCTGCACGTAACAGCGTACGCGCGTCGGAGACCGCATGCTCGCCAAGGCGAAGCCGCGGGCCGAGCTGGCATAGATCAGCTCGTCCCAAGCGGGCGGTACGTCGGCAAGAACCCCTAGCCAGCCGAACGGATAGCTGCGCTCGAAGGTTTTGAGGGCGCTCGAGGGGATACTCTTTCGGCTCACGCCATGATAACCGTCGCAGCCGGCGATGAAGTCGCACTCTAGCTCGTGCTCCTCGCCGTTGTGGCGATAGGTGACGCGCGGCTTCTGTTCGGTAATACCATGCAGCGCGACGACCTCTGCCTCGTAGACGGACGCGGCGCCCGCCGCTTGCCTCGCCTGCATGAGATCGCGCGTCACTTCGGTTTGACCGTAAACCGTGACCGTGCGGCCCACCAGCGATTTGAAATCGATGCGATGATGTTGGCCGTCGCGGGAGAGATCGATACCCGCATGCGTGAGCGCTTCGGTGTCCAAACGCTCGACGACACCGGCCGTTCGAAGAACATCGACGCTACCTTGTTCGAGCACGCCCGCGCGGATACGGCCGAGCACGTACTCAGCGGTGCGTCGCTCGAGAACGACGTTGTCGATTCCAGCATTGTGCAGTAGCTGGCCCAGCATCAGCCCCGCCGGACCCGCCCCAATGATCGCAACTTGTGTTCGCAGCACGCTGCGATTCTCCCCCGATCGATTCTCTGTACACGATGCGACGCACGGGAGCGCGTGACGATGGAGAAATGGCAAGAAAACTTGGACATTTTACAACGCACCCTTTGTCGCTAGGATGGACGCTCGGCAATGACGAGGGCCCTCGAGCATGGCTCAACACGAGATTCCCCAATACTCGCTGTACGGAGAGGCGGTGCAGGATGTCGACGAGCGCTTCCTGCACGTCGAGTCGATTGCGGAGCGCAGCGCCCTACACAATTGGAAGATACGTCCGCATGCGCACCGCGACCTGCACCATCTGCTGCTGGTGCAGAAGGGCGGAGGCGTGCTGCGAGTGGAAGACGAGGAGCACGCCTTTCGCTTCCCGACGCTGATCGCATTGCCCCGATCGTGCGTTCACGGTTTCGAGTTCCGTCCGGACACGGACGGGTGGATCGTGAGCGCTTCCGGCGCGTTGATGGATCGGATCGAGCGGGCCTATCCGGCGCTGGGCCCAGTGCAGCGAGAAGTCACTGTGCTCAGATTGACCGCCGCCAGTGCGCGCGCGACGGGCAATCTGTTCAGCGCGCTCGTGACCGAGTTTCGCAGTCAGCTGCTCGCGCGGCGCATCGCGGCGGAGCTCTTGCTCATCAGGATCATGGTGCAGACGCTTCGCTGCAAGGTGGAAGTGAAGCCGGATACGGCGCGTTCGGGCGGCGCCGATGCGGAGCTCGCGATCCGTTACCGCTCGCTGGTCGAAGCGACGTTCGCAA
>JAAYXG010000779.1 GCA_012516015.1 Lysobacteraceae bacterium
CAGGTCGATCTCGTCGCCGTCGAGCTGTCGATGTTGACGCTGGCGATGCGCGCGCAGTTGCTCGAAGTGGCGGCGGATGGAATCGCACAGCGTCCGCTGTCTGCGCAGCGTCTGCTCGACCCAAGACAAAGGGCCGTCCTCGGACGCGATCAGATGCACCGTGGCGCCGGGCATGCGATAGGCGCCCGCGCGCCAATCCCATTCCGGATAAGAGACCGCCCCGTTCTCACTGTGCTCGCGCTGAACACCAAGACCCGCGGCGCGCGGCGGCGCGTCGTCGGAAAGGAGCACCTCCTTCGCCGCTTCCGGCGACCGCACGAGCCGCGCCTGCGCCAACTCGGAAAGCGAATCCGCGAGCTCTTCCGCCGGCGTTTGATCGTCTCGATCTGCCGGTCGCTGCATGCCCATCGGATCCTCCGCCTGCTCTTGCGGCTGCGCGGTTTGCACCATCCAGGCGCCCATCTGCGAATCGTCTTCGTCTTCTTCCGCTTCGCGAATCTCCGGACGACGCGGTAAGCGCGCGGAGCGGGCGGGTCGTTCGAGGGAGTCGGACAGAGCATGCTGCATCTCGGAGATCATGTCCGATGCGGGTTCGCTCGCTCTGAGCTCTCCTATCCAGCGATCCAGGTAAAGGGTCGGGACTCGCGCGAGCCTCCGCTCGTGCGTATGTGCAGTGCTCTCCGCCAAACGCAGCTCCCGCTGCAGTTCGATCGCCCGCGCGATCGACTCTCGCGGCGATGGCGTGGTCCACGCGAACGGGTCGCGCATGACCTCTCGCGCCAAACGCTCCAATGCCGTACGAGACGGAGGAAACGCATCGAGCGGCGGCCGTTTCGCGAGCGTGTCGAGGCGAAAGCGTTCCAGCTCCGCCCTCATCCCAGGCAAAACGTTCGACAACGTGGTTTCGGCGCTCGAAGCTTCCAAGAGTAAGTACAGGTCAGCGATCTCTTGCTCGGCCGCAGCCCTTGCGTGCGCGGCGCTACCGCGCGCCGCGCGAATCGCTTGCAGCAGCGCCATGCAGCGGTAGTCGCGCAGGCCCGCTTGCGCGTCCAATCGACCGGGAAGCCAAATCGCCGCGTCGTCCGTCGCCGGAATTGATTCGAGGTTCTTGGGTAGGCTATCGCGTCGAAAGATGCGCGTGAGAAACGTGATCGGCGGCGGAAGCTGCGCCACTTTGAGCGGCATCGTCACGCCGAAGACGGCGGCGATGAGCAGATTCAAACGCTCTGCAACGCTGACGAGCGCAATCGCATCGGGACGCGATGCCGCACTGTGCCGCTGCCACAGCCGCTGCGCGTATGCCGTTGCGTGGCGCGCGACATCGACGAGTACATCTTCGGCTTCAGCCAACGCACTTTCCCGCCGTAGGAGATCGAAGCGGCTACACGATGCTGGCGTCGACGAGATCGTTCATGGCCGCAACCAGCGTCGGATCGTCGGAGAGCGGCGAGACGATCGCCGCGCGGCAGGCATCCTTGAGCGGAATGCCGCTCGCGATGAGCGATGCGGCCGCGACGAGCAAGCGCGTGCTCGGCTCCTCCGCGAGGCCGCGGTCGCGCAAGGCGCGCAGACGCTGCGCCAGCGTGACGAGCATATGCGCAGTCGCCTCATCCGTTCCGCTCTCGCGCACGACGATGCGAATTTCGCGCTCGGCGCTCGGGAAATCGAACTCGATCGCGACGAAGCGCTGTCGCGTGCTCGGCTTCAGATCCTTGAGCATGCGCTGGTAGCCGGGATTGTACGAAACCACGAGCTGGAAACCCGGTGCCGCTTCGAGCGTTTCGCCGGTGCGGTCGATCGGCAGGA
>JAAYXG010000780.1 GCA_012516015.1 Lysobacteraceae bacterium
GAGCGCGCCGTCCTCCTCGGCGAAGCACGTCGTCGGTAGCCGAAAGACTTCCGTTTCGATGGCGGTCGGATCGACATCGTTGTGCGGCCCGAAGTTGCGCCAGAACTCCGAGGTCTCCGTTTCGAGCGGATCCATGATGACGAGATACTTGAGCTTCGAGAATGCCGCAGTCAGTTTGCCCTTGTTCGGTGCGGCCGCGAGCGGGTTGAAGCCTTGCGCGAGGTAGCCGTTGAGCTTGCCTTGGTGCATGAGCTCGTAGACTTGGAGCATGTCGTAGAGCTTGTCGAGCTTGGGCAGATAGTCGTAGGCCCACTGATTGTCCGCGCGAGCTGCATCCTCCCACCACGCCTTCTGCAGGCTCACGAAGAACTTCGGGAAGTTCTGCCAGTAGCTCATCTGATTGGGCCGCAACGGCTTGAGCGTGCGCGCGGCCACATAGTCCTCGTACTTCTGCTCGAAGTCTTTCGGCAGACCCAGGTAGCCCGGGAGCAAGTCCGAGAGCAGACCGAGGTCGGTGAGGCCCTGGATATTGGAGTGTCCGCGCAAAGCGTTCATGCCCCCGCCCGACACGCCGATGTTGCCGAGCAGGAGCTGTACCATCGCGCCGCAGCGAATCATCTGCGACCCGACCGAGTGCTGCGTCCAGCCGAGCGCATACATGATCGTCATCGCACGCGTGGGCGTCGCGGTGGAGCCGATCATTTCGCAGATCTTGAGAAAGCGGTCTCGCGGCGTGCCGCACACGCGCTCGACCGTCTCCGGCGTATAGCGCGCATAGTGCTGTTTCATCAGGGTGTAGACGCAGCGGGGATGCTCGAGCGTCGGGTCGGCGCGCACGTAGCCGTCCTCCCCGAGCTCATAGTCCCAGGTCGCTTTGTCGTAGCTGCGATTCTCGGGGTCATAGCCCGAGAAGATGCCGTTCTCGAACGTGAAGCCTTCTTTCACGATGAACGACGCATCGGTGTAGCTCGTGACGTACTCGCGCTGAACCTTGTCGTTCGTCAGCAGGTAATTGATGACGCCGCCGAGGAAGGCGATGTCGGTGCCCGCGCGTATCGGCGCATAGACATCGGCCACCGACGCCGAGCGCGTGAAGCGCGGATCGACGACGATCAGACGCGCTTTATTGTGCGCCTTCGCTTCAGTGACCCACTTGAAGCCGCACGGATGGGCTTCGGCGGCGTTGCCGCCCATGATGAGCACGACATCGGCGTTTTTGATGTCGACCCAGTGATTCGTCATCGCTCCACGGCCGAACGTCGGGGCAAGACCTGCCACCGTCGGGCCGTGTCACACACGCGCCTGGTTGTCGAATGCCAATATGCCGAGGCTGCGGATCACCTTGTGAGTGATGTATCCGACTTCGTTGCTGCTCGCCGATGCGGCCAACATCCCGGTCGTGAGCCAATGATTGACCGTCAGGCCGTCTGGGGTCTTCTCGACGAAATTGGCATCACGATCTTGCTTCATCAGTCGTGCGATGCGATCGAGCGCATCGTCCCACGTGATGCGCTGCCATTCGTTCGAGCGCGGCGCGCGATACTGCGGGTACTTGAGGCGACTCGGGCTGTGGATGAAATCGATGAGCGCAGCCCCTTTGGGGCACAACGTCCCGCGATTCACGGGGTGATCGGGATCCCCTTCGATGTGAAAAATGCTTGGGCGCGCGTTCTTCGACTTGTCCCCAAGGGAGTACATGAGAACGCCGCAGGAGACGGAGCAGTAAGGACAGGTATTGCGTGTCTCGGTCGCGCGCGCAAGCTTGTACTCGCGCACGCCTGCGAGCGCCTCCTGGGGAGAAAAGCCGAGCAGCGCCAAGCTCGAGCCAGCGAGCGAAGCGCTCGTGAATGTCAGAAATTGACGTCTGGTCATATCGGTCATGTAACGGCCCTCGACGAGACGAACGAGCCGACTCTATGCCGCCCGTTGTGACGCTGCAATGCGTGCTCACGCCCACAGAACTTCGTCACTACGCCCCTGTGCCTGGGTGGGCGATCGGTAAGGGCTGTCCTCAAAAGCCGACATCTGTGCCAACTTTTATGCGCTAATCTGCATCTGTTATGCAGCACAGATCAGGGTAGGATGCACTCATGGAATAGAGGGTCATTCCCATGCGCATTGCAAAGCCGATGCTCCTGATCACGACGCCCATCGGGGTCGTCTTGGGCATTCATGAGGCATTCCGCCTTGCCGGCGGGCTTGCATTCTTGATGATCGCGCTCGTGTTGATGATCAGCGCCGCGTTCGGAATGCTGGTCATGACCATTCGCAAAGAAGAGGCGCAACTACGTGCGGCGGCGGCCACGGCCGAGGGATCGGATGCGCAGCAACCCGAATCGCGAGAGTTACCATGATCAAGGCACTCATCTTGGCCACTTTGGTCGGCATCATCATCAGTCTCGGCCAGGCGCTTTACTGCATGACGTCCGGTCCGAGCGACGACAAGAAGATGGTCCATGCGCTCACGGTGCGCGTCGGCCTTTCGGTCGGATTGTTCGTGCTGCTCCTCGTCGGATGGCGCTTCGGCGTGCTAGCGCCTCATACTCTATAGCCGCACGAGCGCGTGACACGCTATCGCGAGCTTGCAGCCGAGTTCGCGGACTTGATCCGCCAGGGCACGTTGCGGCCGGGCGATCGCGTGCCTTCCGTTCGGGCACTGTGTCGCGAACGAAAAGTGAGTCCTGCGACGGCGATGCGCGCGTACGAAGCGCTCGAGGCCGAAGGCCTCATCGAAAGCCGTCCACGCTCGGGTTACTACGTCAGTGCACGCTGGCAGCGGCCCCATCGCGAGCCCGAGCACGCGCGGCCGTCGAGCAGAAGCACTCGCGTCGATATCGACGAGCTCGTCTTCGAGATCCTCGAATCCACGCGACAGCACACAGCCGTTCCGTTCGGTTCCGCCTTCCCGAGTCCTATGCTCTTCCCGTGGGCCAAGCTCGCACGGCATCTCGGCAGCAGCGCTCGACACATGGACCCGTGGAGCACGGTCGAGAGTCTGCCGCCGGGCAATGAGGAGTTGCGGCGGCAAATCGCACAGCGCTACTTGTCGTACGGCACGCCGATCTCGATCGATGAAATCGTCATCACGAGCGGCGCACTCGAGGGCTTGAATCTCGCGTTGCAGATCCTCACGCAGCCCGGCGATACGGTCGCGATCGAATCTCCGTCGTTCTATGGCTGCTTGCAGGCGGTCCAAGCCGCGGGCCTGCGAGCGGTCGAGATCCCGACTCATCCTCGCGACGGCATCGATATCGCCTCTCTCGCCGCCGCGATCGAGAAGCACGACATCAAAGCCTGCTGGTTCATGACCACGTTTCAGAACCCGACCGGTGCGCTCGTCCCCACGGATGCCAAGCGAGAGCTCGTCGAAGTGCTCGCGCGGCACGAGATTCCGCTGATCGAAGACGACGTGTATGGCGAGCTCTACTTCGGCGACGATCGCCCGAAA
>JAAYXG010000781.1 GCA_012516015.1 Lysobacteraceae bacterium
ACAGATGAGCATGAACGATCGCGTGCTGGATCTCGTTCAGGAAGGCATCGATGCCGCCGTACGCGTCGGGAATCTGAGCGACTCGAGCTTGATCGCGCGTCGAGTCGGACAGCTGCGCGGCTTTACCTGCGCTTCTCCGGCGTTCATCGATCGCGTCGGCGTGCCGCAAACGCCGCTGGACCTGAAGCCGGAGCACTGCATCGCGATGTTCAAGCTCGGCACGAATCAGACACGCGACTGGTTGTTCCGCAAAGGCGGCACCGAGCACACGATCCAGCCGCGTGCTCCGCTCTCGTTCAGCGATCCGGAGTCCGCCGTCGGCGCGGCAGTGAGCGGCGCCGGCTTCGTGCGTGCGCTCGATTTCACGGTCGAGGCGCAGATCGCCGCGGGGCTGCTCGTCCCCGTGCTGGAGGATTGGAACGAAGGCGCGTGGTGGCCGGTCTCCGTCGTCTACCCGCAGCATCGACAGCCGACGGCGAAGATTCGCGCATTCATCGACTTCTGCGCGGGCCTGTTTCCCGAAATCAAACAGGAGCCGATCGGCTCGTTGCGAGCCGCGGGCTGATTCCCTTTCTGATCTGCGTCGCGCGACGGCGATACTCGGACTTTTCAGGACAGGGAGTGCCTGATTCTTTCCCGAGGCCGCGTTCCCTACGATTTCGGATGACTAAGAAAGAATTTGAGCGCCCGACGAGCAGTCGGGTCGGAGCATCGTGATCGATGATGGTTGACGCCAAAGCGGTTGCCGCGGCTGCGGCGCTGAGCGTTGCTTGGTTCCTTGCAGGGTGTGTGACGACGCCGCAAGCGCCGGACGACGTCTCGATGAAAACGGATTTGCGAAAGCCCACGCAGCCTTCGATCAACGCGCGGGTCTTGAGCGACGCAAGCGTGCTCGACTACAGCATCGCGACCTCGATCGACCCTGCGGCGGAGCGCTTCACGCGTCTCGAATCGCGCTACACGCTCAAGCTCTCGGATGCCGAAGAGCATTTGCGCATCGGCGACACGGTGAGCACCGCGGGCCAATGGGGTAGCACGGTCCGCTACGGCGGGCTCCAGTTCGGCACGCGCACGACACCGCGCGAAGACGTGCTCTATTCCGAGCGGCTCGCAGCGAGCGGCATGGCCGTATTGCCGACCGCGGCCGACGCGCTCTTTGCATCGATCAGCGACGGCGACTCGGTGCTTTCGCGCCAAAGTCTCTCATTGAGCGGTGCGCCGAAATTCAACGAACAGAACACCGTCAGCTTCGTCGCAAAGGACAGCTTCGGTCTTTCCGAAGCGCTGAACGTACCGCTCGTAGCGCCGACTCGCCTCGTCGATTCCGGCTGCAGCGACTTTGCGCTCGGCGTCGGCAAAGTGCGCGAAGACTATGCGTTTACGAGCAACGAGTACGGGCCGGTCTTCGCGAACACGACGGTCGCGTGCTCTGCGCCGCTCGGCTTCACGATCGAAGGACACGGGGAGTACTTGGCGAATCAAGTCGCGGCGCTCGGTCTCGGGCTCGCACGTCGGCTAGGTACGCTCGGCACGGCATCCGTTGCATTCGCGTCGAGCGAGACCGAGATCGGGTCGGGTTGGCTTGCACGCGTCGGCTTCGAGCATCGGAGCTCATTGTTGAACTTCGCGGTCCGCACGCGCGTGCAGAGCCGCGAGTTTCGGGAAGTGGCCAACGTATGGGTCGAAGATCCGATCATGCGGCGCAACCTCGCGAGCGTCGGCCTGAATGTCGGCGAAGGTGCGACCATCGCGCTCGCCTACGCCGAGCAGACGACCTGGGAGCGCGAGCGGGCGGACATCCTTTCGCTCAATCAAAAGATGAGCTTCGGACGCGGCTCGATCCTGGTGACAGCGGGACACTCCTTCGCCGACGACGTCGGCTCGTCGTTCTTCCTTTCCTATAAGCGCCCTTTCGGCACGCCGGCTCGTCGCGCGACGTTCGATACGCAGGATCTCGAGCTCATCGAAGTTGCGGTCGGCAGACGGCAGCTGTCGGAAGGCGGTTGAGGGCGTTCAGAAGACACTCGGGTTCGGAATACCGGCCGTTCTTTGTGGTGCTCCGAAGCTCTGAAGGTAAACCTGCCACTTTCTGACCGACGCGTAGGCAATTGCGTCCTTAGACGACGCCCGATACCGCTGCGTGTTGCCTGGGGGTATATTCAGGTGCTCCCATGACCCGCACGCCCTACTTCCATCCCGCCGTCGAGAGTTGGTTCGCGGACACGTTCGACGCGCCGACGCCGGCGCAGGCCGACGCTTGGCCGGCGATCAAGGCAGGCGAGCACGTCCTGATCTCCGCGCCGACCGGCTCGGGCAAGACGCTCGCTGCGTTCATGGCTGCGATCGACGAGCTCGTGCGCGAAGGCGAGCAGTGGGGGTTGCCTGACGAGACGCGCATCGTGTACGTCTCGCCGCTCAAAGCGCTCTCCAACGACATCCATCGCAATCTCGAAGGGCCGCTTGCAGGCATTCGCGAGCGTTTGCGCGAGCACACCGTTCGCGACGTCGATATTCGCACTTGGGTTCGTACCGGCGACACGCCGCAGTATGAGCGTACGCAGATGCGCAAGCGTCCGCCGCACATCGTCGTGACGACACCCGAGTCGCTGTACATTCTGCTCGGCTCGCAATCCGGCCGGGACATGCTCGCGACGACGCGCACGGTGATCGTCGACGAAATCCACGCGGTGGCCGGCACGAAGCGCGGCTCGCATCTTGCGATCTCGCTGGAACGTCTCGACGCGCTCACCGGTCGACGACTCACGCGCGTCGGCTTGTCGGCAACGCAGAAACCGATCGAGGACGTCGCACGGTTTCTCGTCGGTACGAAGAACATCGACGCCGACGGCCGTGCGCGTTGCACGATCGTCGACAGCGGACACGTACGCGAGCGCGATCTCGCGATCGAGCTGCCCGACTCGCCGCTCGAGGCGGTCATGTCGAATGAAGTGTGGACCCAGCTTTACGATCGCCTGGCACAGCTCATCCGCGAACATCGCACGACCGTCGTGTTCGTGAACACGCGACGCCTCGCCGAACGCGTCTGCCGACACCTCTCCGAGCGGCTCGACAAGCCGCTCGTGGCTGGCGGACAGCGGACAGCGGACAGTGCGAAAGAAGGAGAGGCGAGCTCCGCTTTTTCACTGTCCGCCGGTCACAGTCCGCCGGTCACCGCCTCCTGTGTGGCGGCGCACCACGGCAGCCTCGCGAAGCACTTGCGGTTTGACGCCGAGCAGCGACTCAAGCGGGGCGAGTTGAAGGCGCTCGTCGCCACCGCATCGCTCGAGCTCGGTATCGACATCGGCGACGTCGATCTCGTCTGCCAAATCAGCTCGCCACGCTCGATCAATGCGTTCCTGCAACGTGTCGGCCGCTCCGGTCACGCGGTCGGCGGCAAACCGAAAGGACGGCTATTCCCGCTCTCTCGCGACGATCTCGTCGAATGCGCGGCACTGCTCGATGCCGTGCGTCGCGGCGAGTTGGATCGACTCCAGATTCCGGAGAATGCGATCGATGTGCTCGCCCAGCAGATCGTGGCGGAGAGTGCCGCGCGCGAATGCTCGGAAAGCGAGCTGTTCGATCTCGTGCGCGCCGCATATCCCTATCGCTCGCTCACGCGGGAAGCATTCGATGAGACCGTGCGCATGCTCGCCGAAGGGTTTGCGACGCGGCGCGGGCGACGCGGCGCGCTCGTCTATCACGATGCGGTAAACCGCAAGATCCGCGGCCGCAAGGGCGCTCGTCTGACCGCAGTCACGTCGGGCGGCGCGATTCCCGATACCGCGGACTATCAAGTGATGCTCGAGCCGGAAGGACATCTGGTGGGCACCGTCAACGAAGACTTCGCGGTCGAAAGCCTCGCGGGCGATGTCTTCCAGCTCGGCAATGCCTCGTATCGCATCATCCGCGTCGAGCGAAGCGTCGTACGAGTCGAGGACGCACATGGCGAAGCGCCGACGATCCCATTCTGGCTAGGCGAAGCGCCGGGGCGCACCGATGAGCTGTCGCGAGCCGTGTCGAGGTTGAGGAGCGAAGTGCAGGCGTCGCTCGAACAGCGAACCGACGTCTGCTCCCCCTCTTCCGAATCACGAATCACGGATCCCGAGTCACTGCGCCACGACAGTGATCCGCTGTCGTTCCTCACACCTGCCGCGACTGGGCAACTGCGCGCGTACCTACATTCCGCGCATGCGGCCCTCGGTTGTCTGCCGACGCAGCAGACGATCGTGTTCGAGCGCTTTTTCGACGAGGCCGGCGGGATGCAGCTCGTCATTCATTCGCCGTTCGGCAGTCGCATCAACCGAGCTTGGGGGCTCGCGCTACGCAAGCGCTTCTGCCGTACGTTCAATTTCGAGCTTCAGGCCGCGGCGACCGAAGATACGATCGTGCTGTCGCTGACGACCGCACACAGCTTCGAGCTGAGCGACGTCGCTCGCTATCTGCATCCGAACAGCGCGCGCGAGATCCTGATTCAAGCATTGCTCGCGGCGCCGATGTTTGCGACCCGTTGGCGCTGGGATGCTTCCATTGCGCTCGCGTTGCCGCGCTTTCGCGGCGGCAAGAAAGTGCCGCCTGCGCTCGCGCGCATGAACGCAGAGGATTTGCTCGCGGCCGTCTTCCCCGATCAAGTCGCCTGCGGCGAGAACATCGTCGGCGACATCGTCGTTCCGGATCATCCGCTCGTGAAGCAAACCGTGCGCGATTGCTTGGAAGAGGCGATGGATATCGAGGGATTCGAGCGGCTCCTACGCGGTCTGGCGAGCGGCAAGATCAACGTTATCGCCCGCGATCTCACCGAACCCTCGCCGCTCGCGCTCGAAGTGCTCTCGGCACGACCCTATGCGTATCTCGACGATGCTCCCCTCGAAGAGCGTCGCACGCAGGCCGTTGCAAGTCGGCGCTGGATGGATCCGCAATCGGCCGCCGACATCGGCAAGCTCGACCCGGAAGCGATCGCGCGGGTGCGCGATGAAGCGTGGCCCGACGCGACGAGCCCGGACGAGTTGCACGATGCGCTCTCGTGGATGACTTACCTCACGAGCGAGGAAGTCGCGCGCAACGAGCGTTGGCCAGCGTTGCTGCACGAATTGATGAAGCAGCGGCGGGTGACGCGGATCGTGAAGGATGCCCCCACCCTATCCCTCCTCCGCTCCGCAGGGGAGGGAAGTAGCGGAGGACGGGCAGGTGCGGCTTTGGACTTGTACATCGCTGCGGAGCGTCTGCCGATGTGGCTCGCGGTCTTTCCCGAGGCAACGCTCGACCCAGCGATCGAAGCACCGCGCGCCGACTCGTATGCACGCGATCATGCGCTCGTCGAGATCGTGCGGGGGCGGCTGGACGCGCTCGGACCGACGACAGCGGCATCGCTCGCGGGCACGCTTGGTGTGCCGGTCGAGGACATCGATGCCGCGCTGCTCGCGCTCGAAGCGGAAGGCACTGCGATGCGCGGGCGCTTCACGGAAAGCGCTGCCGGCGAGTCGCCCGAGTGGTGCAATCGCAGGCTCCTCGCACGCATCCATCGCTACACGGTCAGGCGCTTGCGTGCGGAGATCGAACCGGTGCAGGCGCGTGACTTCCTGCGCT
>JAAYXG010000782.1 GCA_012516015.1 Lysobacteraceae bacterium
AGTTCCGCCACACCGGCGAGGGGGCGCAAGTATAGACGGGCGACTCGCGCTGCGTAAGTCCACTAGCCGGGCGTGTGACGCCTAAGCTGTAAAGTCTCTGGTCAGAGGACGACCGCCCAAGGAGATCGTCGAGGCACAATCGAGCCCCGTTCTCCGCTCGCGCAGCGAATCTGACTTTACACTTTACACCTCACACTCTACACGTCTTCACACCTCACACTTTGCACATCCTCGGAGAGGATCATGAATTTCAATCTGAGCGACGAGCAGCTAATGATGCAGTCCGCCGCGCGCGAGTTCGCCCAGGGCGAGGTCGCGCCGATCGCGGCGAAGTTCGACGCTTCAGGCGAATTTCCGTTCGAGACGATCCGCAAAGCCGGCGAGCTCGGTTTCATGGCGGTCGAGGTCCCTGCGGAGTATGGCGGAGCAGGTCTCGATACGGTCAGCTACGCCGTCATGATGGAGGAGATCGCCGCGGCCGACGCGGCTCACTCCACGATCATCTCGGTAAACAATTCGCTCTATTGCGGCGGCATCCTCAAGTTCGGCACCGAGTCGCAGAAGCAGCGGTTCGTGCGTCCGGTCGCAACTGGCGAGTCGATCGGCGCCTACGGGCTCACTGAGCCGCAGTCCGGCTCGGATGCCGCGAACATGCGAACGCGCGCGACGCTCTCGAAGGACGGTACGCACTACGTCATCAACGGCAAGAAGTCCTGGATCACGTCGGGGCCGGTCGCCGACTACGTGTTGCTCTTCGCGGTCACCGATCCCGAGAAGAAATCGCGCGGCATCTCCGCGTTCGTCGTCGATGCACGAGCGCCGGGTTTCGTGCGCGGCAAGACCGAGCCGAAGCTCGGGATTCGGGCATCGGCGACGTGCGAGATCGAGCTCACGGACTATCGGTGCCCGGTCGAACACCGGCTCGGCCAAGAAGGGGAAGGGTTCGCCATCGCGATGCAAGTGCTCGATTCCGGCCGTATCGGCATCGCGGCTCAAGCGGTGGGTATCGCGCGCGCGGCGTACGAAGCGTCGTTGAGCTACGTGAAGGAGCGCAAGGCATTCGGCGCGCCGATCGGCACCTTCCAAATGATTCAGCAAAAGATCGCCGACATGAAGTGCAGGCTCGATGCCGCACGCCTGCTCACGCTGCGGGCCGCGTGGGCGAAGCAGCAGTCGAAGCACGACGGCCGCCGCTACACGCTCGAAGGCTCGATCGCGAAGCTCACCGCCTCCGAAACCGCGATGTTCTGCGCGCACGCTGCCGTGCAGATCCACGCCGGCATGGGCTATTCGAAGGAGCTGCCCGTCGAGCGCTATTTTCGCGACGCGAAGATAACCGAGATCTACGAGGGCACGAGCGAGATCCAGCGGATGGTGATCGCGAGACAGGAGACCGGACTGAGATAGGGGCGTGCGGGGCGTGGGGCTTGGGGCTTGGGCCGGAGATTGAAGAAGGGGTCTCTGACCCAAGCCCGAGTCTGAGCCTCACGCGCTCTTTTATCTCTGACCCGAGCCCCAAGCCTCGAGCCCCAGGCCCGTTTTCTCAGGCCCAAGCCCCAGGCCCCAAGCCCCACGCCCCCATGTGCGACCTTTCTCCCCCCTCCCGCATCTAACGAAACACGATGTCGCAGTTTCACGGCCTCAATGTTCCTGAAGACGTCATTCGTGCCGCGAGCGCCGGGGATGCGCAAGCGCACGAAGCGATCTTTCGGATCTGCCGCAAGCCGGTGTACACGCTCATACGGCGACTCATTCCCCGCGTCGCCGTAGCGGACGATCTCTTCCAGGACACCTTTGTCGAGATCTTGCGCAGCATCGGCACATATTCGGGCGAGGGCTCGTTCGCCGGCTGGGTGCGCAGCATCGCAGTCAGCAAATGCTTGATGTACCTGCGTTCGCCATGGCACCGGAGCCTGCTATGGCTCGACGACGATGCCGCGAGCGAGCCCCCGCCCGAGCTGCGCACGAACGCGCCGGCCGCGGTCGAGTCTCGCAGCGATCTCGAGCGCGCGCTCGCGCGCTTGCCGGCGCTCAGTCGGAGCGTCGTGTGGCTTTACGACGTCGAAGGGTATACGCACGCGGAGATCGCACGCATGTTGGGCCGCACGGTCAGCTTCTCCAAGTCGCAGCTGGCGCGCGCACACGCGCGGCTGCGAGACGCGCTGGGTCCGGAAGCCGGTTTGCGTTCCGATGACGAGGAGAAGGTCGCAAGGGAGCCGGCGAGGCGCGCATCCCCGATGGCGCGGCTCGCGGTGCTCGGAGAATGAAGCGGATCGTAGTCATGCATCTTCGAACCGAGGAATTGTTGTCTATTCGCGATGGCGTCTTCGATGCGAAGTGGCGGGCGCATCTCGAGCGCTGTGCCGAATGTTCCGCGCATCTCGAAGCACTCGAACGCACGCGTCGACGTTTGCGCGAGCTGCCGATGATCGAGCCGGCCGTTTCGTGGTCCGACGTGCTGCGCTCGGGTGCGGCACGCTCCGCATCGCAAGCAGCGAGCCCTCGACGAACGCGAGCGCTCATCGGAGTTGCGACGGCGGCAAGCGTCGCGATGGTGGCACTTGTGATCGGCACGCGCCTCGATGACACGACGGGGCCTGATGCGCCGGAGGCGCTCGCGACGACGGCGAGCGAGCGCGATGCGTCGACGACCGTCGATCTCGCGACCCTCATCGAGCGGTCGCGACGGCTCGATGCGCTCTTGCAGACGATGCCGGCGCGTCCGCACGTCGAGCGCGTGAGCATGGCGGCGACGCTCGACACGATGGAAGAGCGTGTCCAGTGGCTCGATTACCAGCTTGCGTACGCAGGCGACGAGCTCGATCCAAGTCAGTCGCAGCGGCTTTGGCAGGAGCGGGTCGAGCTCATGGATTCGCTCGTGAAGGTTCGCTACGCGCAGGCGCGCACGGCGTTTTAGCTCGAGGACACGGTATGAGACCGACTATTTCGATGATGGTGCGTACGACGGCTTGTCTACTCTTGGCCGCGTATGCTGGCAATGCGCTTGGCGCGGACGACAAGCCGACGGTGGAATCGCGAGAGGCACTCGAACGCAAGCTCGAGGAGGCGCAAGGCCGCTTGAGTGAGGCGGCGCGCGAGGTCGCGGAGCTCAGCATGTCGCTCTCGGACGGTTTGATACCGCCGCCCCCGTTGCCGCCGGTCCCTCCCACACACGGCTTCTTGGGCATCGCATTGTCTGCGGACCCCGAGCGGCACACGGACGGCGTCGAGATCATGAGCGTGAGCCCTGGCGGCGCGGCAGCGGAAGCCGGATTGAAGCCGGGCGACGTGCTCGTCGAGATCGACGGCAAGAAGCTCGCGCGCGACGGTGGCGAGGAGCCGCACGCGAAGTTGCTGAGCCACATGCGCACGGTGAAGCCGGATCAAAAAGTTCGCTTGCGCTATCGCCGCGACGGCAAGACGCACGAGGCCGAGCTGACCGCGCGTCCGATTCGAGACCGTTTCCTTGCGCTGAACAACATCGGGCCGC
>JAAYXG010000783.1 GCA_012516015.1 Lysobacteraceae bacterium
AGGGCGAGCGGGTCGCCGAAGAGGAGCGGGCGGGGCCGCTGCGCGGTCCGGCGGTTCTCGCGCACGAGATAAAGAACCCGCTCTCGGCCATTCGCGGTGCGGCGCAACTCGTTGCGCGCAAGCTGGAAGACGAGGACCGGGCCTTGACCTCGCTGATCACCGACGAGGTCGATCGCATCGCGCAACTGATCGACCGAATGCAGCGCCTTGGGCGCGAACAGCCTGAGCCCGTGGGGCCCGTCAACCTTCACGCCGCCGTGCGCCGCGCCTGCGAGATCGTGGCCGCCGCCGACGACAGCAATGAGATTCCCCTGCGCGAGGAGTTCGATCCCTCGCTACCCTCCGTGCTCGCCAACGAGGGCGCGCTGGTGCAGGTGTTGATCAACCTGGTCGCGAACGCGCGCGACGCCTGCCGCGATTGCAAGGCACCCCAGATCGTCGTGCGTACCCGGTTCGTCAGCGGCCTGGCGCGCAACGTGATGCGGCTCGGCCGCCCGGTGAAGCTGCCGATCGAGGTCCAGGTCAGCGACAACGGCCCGGGCATCGACCCTGCCGTGCGAGAGCACATCTTCGAGCCATTCGTGTCGAGCAAGAAGAACGGGCAGGGCCTGGGGCTCGCGCTCGTCAACAAGCTCGTTCGCGACATGGACGGCCGCATCGGGCACGAACGCGACGAATCCGGCGGATGGACGCACTTTCGCGTGCACCTGCCGCTGGCAAAGTAGGGAGGACGAGCCCATGCCGAGGCGCGCATTGCTGGTCGAAGACGACGCATCGATTGCGACTGTCATCACCGCAGGCCTCGAGGCCGAGGCCTTCACGGTGGATCGCTGCGACAGCATCGCCGGGCGTGACCGGCTGCTCTCGCGTGGGAGCTACAGCGTGATGCTGACCGATGTGGTCCTAGCCGACGGCGACGGAATTGCCACGCTCGGCCAGGTCCACCGTGAATATCCGGACATGCCGGTAATTATCCTCTCGGCTCAGAACACGCTCGACACCGCCGTACGTGCGACCGACACGGGCGCATTCGAATACTTCCCCAAGCCCTTCGATCTCGACGAGCTCGTCCGTGCCGCCTGCCAGGCCGCCGATTCACGCGGCGAGGTTCGGGCAGAAGGCGAGGAGCCGGGGGAAGGGCTGCCGCTGATCGGCCGCAGCCGGGCGATGCAGGACGTCTATCGGATGATCACCCGGGTCTTGCGCAACGACCTGACGGTGCTCGTGCTCGGCGAATCCGGAACCGGCAAGGAACTCGTCGCCGAAGCCATCCATGAATTGGGCTCGCGCCGGACCGGTCCGCTCGTCGCGGTGAATACGGCCGCGATCCCACGCGAATTGATCGAAAGCGAGCTATTCGGGCACGAAAAGGGCGCCTTCACGGGGGCGGTGAGCCGCAGCATCGGCAAGTTCGAACAGGCTCACGGTGGAACTCTGTTTCTCGACGAGATCGGCGACATGCCGCCCGAGGCGCAGACACGGCTGCTGCGCGCGCTGCAATCGGGCAAGATCCGCCGGGTCGGTGGACGAGAGGAGATTGCGATCGACGTTCGCATCATCGCCGCCACCAATCGCGACCTCACGCCGATGATCGCTGCGGGCACGTTCCGGGAAGATCTCTACTATCGTCTCAACGTCGTCCCAATTCATTTGCCTCCGCTCCGCGAGCGCAAAGGCGACATCGAACCGCTAGTGCGCCATTTCCTGCGCGAAGCCGCTGCCGAGGGATTGCCCCCGCGCAGCTTGTCGAGCGACGCCGTATCGCTGCTCGAATCCCAACCTTGGCGCGGCAACGTCCGCGAGTTGC
>JAAYXG010000784.1 GCA_012516015.1 Lysobacteraceae bacterium
AGCCCCTTCCGGCCCGGCTTTCCCATGTCCGATCCGACCTTCGTGAAGATGACGACCTTGTTGCGTGCATCTGGCCGCGCCTTCAGCCACTTGCCAATGATGGTTTCCGACTCGCCGCCCGAGTTTCCTGACACCCATGTCGAATACGAATCCGCAGTGTCGATCGCGTTGAAGCCGTGAGCGACGAACGCATCCAGCACATCGAAGCTGCCCTTCTCATCCAGAGTCCATCCGAAGACATTGCCGCCGAGAACGAGCGGTGCGATGGAAAGTCCAGTGTTGCCGAGTTGTCGCATCTGCATGTGTGCCTCGCGTACCGGATGAGCTCACGATCGCTGTTGCGACCGCATCTCTGCCGTAAGATGCAGCGGCTCCGTCGAGTTCCATGCGGGTGACCGGTGACGTGTCATGGCAAGAAGGATTGGTCCCCCGCCACACGGCCTGGCAACAAAGCATAGCGAACAATTCTTTTTCTGGCCGTCAACTGTCAACTGTCAACGTGCCATCAATCCCGATCCGGCGCGCCGAGCGGAAAGTTAGGCCGATACGGCCGCGCCGCGTCCACGGCTCGGGCAAACGATGGCCGAGCGAGCAATCGCGCACGATACGCGCGCAGCCGCGGATATATTTCCGAGATTCGATGCGTCCAGTCGGCGTAGAAGAGCGACGGCGCGGCCGCGCAATCGGCCAGCGAGAAGTCCGCACCCGCGGCCCAGGTTCTGTCGGCGAGTTGCTCCTCGAGCCAGGCATACGCGAGCTCGAGCTTCTTTTGCGAATCTGCGCATACTTCCCGCTTAGTCGGGTCACCTTTCAATGCAGCACGTACCGCGTGCTGCACCCAGTGCATGACGTGCAAATCGAAGAAGCGATCGAGAAAACGAACATCGAGCGCACGCCGCGGATCTTCCGGCAAGAGCCGCACCGGACCGGGATGCACGAGCTGTAAGTATTCGATGATGATGGTGGTCTCGACGATGCTGCGCCCATCGTCGACCAGCAGCGGGAACTGACCGATGGGCCATCGCCGCTGCCATTCGGCCATGTGATGCGGCGTGTCCGGCCCGAGCAGGCGGAACTCGTGCGGAGTCTCGTTCTCATAGAGCGCGATGAGCACCTTCTGCGTATAGGAGGAGAAGGGGTGACCGTAGAGCGCAAGCGACACCGTGAAACTGCCTCCATTGGAGCTTGGGATGCGATAGATGGAACGGAATCAAGCAATCCACAATGAGCTCGGCTCGGCGGACTACTGTTGCAAGGACGAAGTAGCGACGCGAAAACCGACAAGGGCCCGGCAACTCCGGCATGGGCCCCGCCGATCTTCGAACTGCACACCCGCTCCTGCCGCAAACTGTGCATGCGCACCGGGTTAGCTCGCTGATACCCTACCCGATCTGTTCCGTTGATCGCGCATCATCGTACTGTCCGAAGGAATAGCAGATGGCCACCGTGGTGACCCCTCGTCGCATTGCTAGTGCGTTGACCGAGCTTTGGTCCCCGCGCGTGATCGCGGCGATCGATGACATGTACATCAAAGTTGCGAAAATAAAGGGGACTCTCGCCTGGCATTCGCACGATCACGAAGATGAGCTGTTCTATGTTCTCGACGGCACGCTGCGTATCGAGATGGAATCCGAAACGGTCGAGCTGCATACGGGCGACATCTACGTGGTACCGAAAGGTGTTCGACACAACCCTATCGCGGACGAGGAATGTCACGTGATGCTTATCGAACGCAAGACGACACTTCACACTGGATCCGAGGTGACGGAAAAGACGCGCACGATCGAAGAGCAATTGCGTCCAACAGTGTGACCTTCCGCTCGCGTCGTCGTGCAATAGTTGCTTAGCGGCGCTCCTCGCTCCATCGCGTACAAAATACGTCGGTTTTGCGAAATAGTTGCCCTAACTCGACGTAGTTACAGTGACCTCCCCCCATCACGTGCGAAAGCAGCGAACAAGGAGGCCACCATGCTCATGCGCCTGCTCATTCCCCGGCGCTCGCAATCGCTCCCTTCTGGACTCCCGCTCGGGATAGGTGCTTTGGCACTCGCGTTGTTTACGGGTGATGTCATCGCACAGACCGGTGAGCAAAGCGATGAAGCGGTGATCACCGAAGTCATCGTGATCGGCACGCCCGGCGGCGCGGGTGTCGATCGGCAGGACGCGAGCTTCGCCGTAACGACGATTCAGTTGGAAGATATCGAAAGGCTGGCTCCGCGAAGCACGGCGGAACTGATGGAATCGATCCCCGGCGTATGGGTCGAGAGCTCTGGCGGCATCGCAGGCGCGAATATCGGTGTGCGCGGATTGCCGAGCGGCAGCGATGCGCCGTTCGTGACACTGGCGATCAATGGCTCGCCGCTCTATGGCACGGAGATGCTGTCCTTCTTCGAGCAGAGCGCGATATTCCGCATCGACGAGACGATCGCTAGCGTCGAAGGCTTGCGCGGCGGACCGAATGCGGTGTTCGGCAAAGGCGAGCCCGGCCTCACGGTGAACTTCAACTTGCTCGAGGGTTCGGAAGAAACCGAAGGCCGCGTCAAGTATTCGACGAGCGACTACGATCTGCAGCGTTTGGATGCGCGCTTGAGCGGCCCGCTCGGCGAAGATTTCTTCTATATGATCGGCGGCTACATCCAATCTTCGCCCGGCATCCGCGATGCTCAGTTCAGCGCTGAAGAGGGCAGCCAGTTCACGATCAACCTGACCAAGTACTTCGATTCGGGCAAGGTGAACGTGTTCACCCGCATCACCGACGATCACGGTCAGTGGATTCTGCCGATGGCGCTCAATTCGGGGAATGACTTGGGAACCTTCGCGCAACTCGGTAACGCCACTCGCTTTCGAGAGATTCAGATCGATTCATCGGGCCAGACGGAGATCTTCGACTTCGGCCGCGGTCGCGGCTGGGACGGCAACGTCACCGGCGGCAGCTTCGAGTTCGACGTCGGCGGCGGCTTCACGTTTCGCGACCGCTTCACATACATGGAGGGCGATGCGGATACGTACGGGTTCGTCCCCGCGGGCGGGGCCGTGCCTGCGAGCGCGCTCAGTGCTGTCATTGGCGGACCCGTCACCACGGTGAGCGGCCGAACGCTGGGTGCCAACGATTTCGTTCAGACGTACGGCCACTGGGTCGTGCAGAAGGATCTCAAGGCGCTGATCAACGACGTGAGTATCAACAAGAATTTCGCCGATACGCATGACGTGACATTCGGCTACTACCGGGCGACGTGGTCATCCGACGACTTCTGGACGATCGGCAATTCCATTCCCGTGCACAACAGGCGCAACGGCGAGCCGCTTGCGCCGACTATCACGCCGGCGGATATCGCGGCGGCCGGCGGCGAAGCTGGCGATCCATTCGGACTGCGGTCGGCTGGCGATGCGCGCGCCGAGGCGCTCTATCTTGCCGACTCGTGGCAGATCACGGACGCATGGCGTTTGGATTTGGGCGTGCGTCGCGAAGAGCTCACGCTCGACTACGTGCTGGATACAGGTCCCGGTTTCGCGGATGGCACGGTGGATAGTACGACGCACCTGGAAGGCAGCGAGACTGCATACACCGCGGCGGTGAACTACGATTTCACCGACACCCTCGGCGTGTTCGTCCGCTATACGGAAGGCTTCCTGTTTCCGCACTTCGATGACATTCGCGAAGATCAGAATACCGTCGATGAGGTCAAGCAACTCGAAGCCGGCGTGAAGTTCGCAGGCGATCTGTTCTCGCTCTATGCGACGGCGTTCTTCAACGAGAACGACGCATTCTCGTCCACCGTCGGCGGCGTCCTTCCTCCGACCGCATTTACGACCGAGGCATTGGGCATCGAGTTGGATGGCGCGTTCACCTGGGATGAGTTCACGCTGTCCTTCATCGCAACGCTCCAGGACACCGAGATCACCGATTCGACCGAACTGACCGATGTCGGCAACCAGGTTCTGCGCCAACCGGAGTGGCAGTTCAGGCTATCGCCGTCATATACGTTCGAAACCCTGAACTTCGATCTCACGTTCTACGCGGCAGCCTCGTTCATCAGCGATCGCTGGGGCGACAATGCGAACACGGTGCGACTGGATTCCTACGAGAAGATCGATCTGGGCGTCACGGCGCGGTTCGGGGACGGCCTGTTCTTACAGGTGCACGGCGACAACATCACGGATTCCGACGGCATCACCGAGGGCGATCCGCGTAATCCCGCGGCACCGAACGGGCGCCCGATCTTCGGACGCTCCGTGATGTTCAGCTTGGGATACGACTTCTGAGCAGAAGCCGCGGGTCACTCCTCGTAGCGACTCGCGGCGTCGCGATCACGCTCGTAGCGTTTCGCGAGCTTGAACGGCGGCAGCCAGGACTCCCGACGAACGATCCAGTTCTCGTAAGTTGGCAAGAGTTGATTGGGGGCATCTAGGCATCCCAAATGCACTTCGATCTCATCCTCGCTGCGCGCAGAAACGGAAGAGCCGCAGCGAGGGCAGAAGAAGCGCCCCCGGTACTCGCGCGTTTCGCCTTCGATCGTCACCGCGCCTTCAGGAAAGATCGCAGACGCACCGAAGACCGCACCATGGTGCTTGCGGCAGTCGAGACAGTGACAAATGCCAACTCGATAGGGACGGCCTGATGCCACGAGTCGAACATCGCCGCAAAGGCAGCCGCCGGTGAGCCGTTCCATGTTGCTGCTCCGTCGCTATATGAAGTGATACGTAGTGCGATCGCACTTCAGCGGATCGAACGCGTATCGGCCAATTGGATGGCATCGAGAAATTGTAGGTCGGAATTTATTCCGACTGAAAGCGTGAGGGTCGGAATTTATTCCGACTGAAGCGCAAGGGTCGGAATGAATCCCGACCTACAGGCCGACCTACGCGGACGCAAGTGTGACCCCGGTGAGCTCCGCCAGCTTCGCGATCAGCCGGTCCTGAAAGTCGGTATCCAGCGCTTCGGACGCCGGTTTCTGTTGCCGACGGTGATACCAATAGCGTCCGCTCACTTTCGCACGGGGGTCGTCGCTCACGGCGAGCCAAGTCTGCGTGAGATACCTTGTTCGAGATCGTCGGGCGCACTTGGGCCGCCCATCTTCGTCGGCAC
>JAAYXG010000785.1 GCA_012516015.1 Lysobacteraceae bacterium
ACCTGTCAACTGGGCGCTCAAGTAAGCGCCATTAGATCTAACCGCTTCCAGACACAGCCGCTACAATGTGCGCCCTCTGCAGAGTCGCCCTCGGAGTTCTATTTCGTGAGCAAGATTCTCGTTGGCCTGAAGCGTGTCGTCGATTACAACGTCCGTGTACGCGTCAAACCGGACGGCAGCGGCATCGTGACCGAAGGCGTCAAGATGAGCATCAATCCCTTCGATGAGATTGCGCTCGAAGAGGCGCTGCGGATCAAGGAAAAAGGCGGTGCGTCCGAAGTGATCGTGGCATCGATCGGCCCCCAGGACGCTCAGCAGCAGCTGCGCACGGGTCTTGCGATGGGTGCCGATCGCGCGATCCTCGTTCAATCGGATCAGGCTTTGGAGCCGCTCGCCGCCGCGCGCGTGTTCTTGAAGCTGATCGAGAAAGAAGGCCCGCAGATCGTTCTGCTCGGGAAACAGGGCATCGACGACGACAACAATCAGACCGGGCAAATGCTTGCCGCGCTCTGGAATCGCCCCCAAGCCACTTTCGCCTCCAAGGTCGAGCTCGCCGAGAACACCGCAAAGGTGACACGCGAAGTCGACGCCGGACTCGAAACGATCGAGATCGATTTGCCGGCGGTCGTGACGACGGACTTGCGCTTGAACGAGCCGCGCTACGTGAAGCTGCCCGAGATCATGAAGGCGAAGAAGAAGCCGCTCGAGACCCTGATGCTCGCCGATCTCGGCGTGGACGTCGCGCCACAGTTCAAGGTGTCCAACTACACACCCCCACCGGCACGTCAGAAGGGCATCATGGTGAAGGACGTCGGCGAGCTCGTAGCCGCTCTCAAGCAAAAAGGGTTGATCTAAATGACGAAGGTTCTCGTGATCGCCGAGCACGCGGGCGGCAAGCTCAATCCTGCCACTGCCAAATGCGTCACGTGCGCGAGCCAAATCGAGGGTGCAGACATCGATGTCGCGGTGCTCGCGGCGGATGCGAGCGAAGTCGCCGCACAGGCAGCGCAGCTCGCGGGCGTCAAGCGCGTGCTCAAGATCGAGCACAGCGCGAACGCCGAGCCGATGGCAGCGATACAAGCGCCGCAGATCGTCGCGCTCGCGAACGACTACACTCATCTTCTCGGACCGTCGACGACGTTCGGTAAGGACCTGATGCCGCGCGTCGCCGCCCTGCTCGGCGTCGGGCAAGTCAGCGACATCATGACGGTGGAGGCGCCCTATCGCTTTCGCAGGCCGATTTATGCAGGCAACGCGATCGTGACCGTCGAGGCGCCGAGCGATCGCAAGCTCGTCGCGACGGTGCGCACCGCGTCCTTCCAAGCGGCGGCATCGAGCGGCAACGCCGAAATCCAGGCCGTGCAAGCGCGCGCTGAGGTCCCGACCCACACACGCTTCGTATCGCGCTCTGCAGCCGCAAGCGGTCGTCCGGACCTACAAACGGCGTCGCGCGTCGTTTCCGGCGGCCGCGCGCTCGGCAGCGCGGAACAGTTCCAAATCATCTACAAATTGGCGGACAAGCTCGGCGCCGCTGTCGGTGCTTCTCGCGCTGCCGTGGATGCGGGCTACGCGCCGAACGATTTGCAGGTCGGCCAGACAGGCAAGATCATCGCGCCCGAGCTGTACATCGCGGTCGGCATCTCGGGGGCGATTCAGCACCTCACGGGCATCAAAGACGCACGGACGATCGTCGCCATCAACAAGGATGCCGAGGCCCCGATTTTCGAGGTCGCGGATATCGGGCTCGTGGGCGACTTGTTCGAGATCCTGCCGAAGCTCGAGGAGCAGATAGGGTAAGACTGAAAGAGAAATCCAGCCGAGGCGTTCGCGATTCACACGCGCACGGCGGTAGGTGTGGAATAGACGGAAAGTGTCGCAGTAAGTGTCGGAATGAATTCCGACCTACCCACTGTCAGCCTTGCCGAAGCGCAGTCTTCCTTAGGACGAGGAGGATCGAGTCAGCCGCTGGGGGCTGACTCGATCCTCGCTGCGCGCTGAGCTCAGAGCTGCGCGAGCACGTTCTCCGCGCTCGACACTTTGAACTCGCCCTTTTCCTCGACGTTGACGCTCTTGACGACGCCGTCGTCGACGATCAGTGCGAAACGTTGACCGCGAATGCCCATGCCGAAGCCCGTCGCATCCATCTCCAGGCCGAGGGCTTTCGTATATTCGGCGTTGCCGTCCGCGAGCATCTGTACCTTACCGTCGCACCCTTGCGACTTGCCCCAGGCCTTCATCACGAACGGATCGTTGACGGCGATACAGGCGATCGTATCGACTCCCTTGGCGCGGATCTCGTCGGCACGCTCCACGAATCCGGGCAGGTGCTTCGCATCGCACGTCGGCGTAAAGGCGCCGGGAACCGAAAAGAGGACGACCTTCTTACCTTTGAAGAAATCCTCCGCGCTGATCTTCTGCGGACCGTCGTTCGTGGCAAGTGTCAGAGTGCCGGACGGCATTTTGTCGCCGACTTTGATGGGCATGCTGGATCCTCCGGATGATGTAGCGTGTAGACGTGTAAGGCGCCGCGTCACGCAGGACGCAGCACGTGCGACGTGCAACGACAGAAAAAGGAGAAGCTTCGGTATCGCTACCGAAGCTTCTTACCCTACACCTTACACTTTACACTCTACACGCGGCGCATGGGCGCGCGAATGCACGCCCATCGACGCCTCAGAGAGTGCGCAGCGCTCCGCGTGCACCGAGGATGTGCGAACGCATCAGAGCGGCGCTCCATTCGCCGTCATGTGCTTCCAGGGCGCGCACGATCTCAAGATGATGCGATGCGCTTCGAATCAAGTCCTCATCCTCATACGTTTGAAAGGTTCTCATCATGAGAGGGGCTTCGATCAATGAAGCGAGCGCCGTCACGAGGCGCGAGCTTCCGGCAAACTCGTGGATGCGGCGATGGAAGCGACTGTTCAAATCGCCGATGCGTTCCAAGTAGCCTTCGGTCTTGCTCAAGGTCTCGTGATACTGCTCCTCGGCGAGTTGCCGCAGCTCGGCGATGCCCTCGGGCGTAATGCGCCTGGCGGCGCGCGCCGCACCATACGACTCCAGCAACGCACGAAGCTCGAACACGTCCTCGCGGTCCGCGCTCGTCCACTCGGTGACGATGGCGCCTTGATGGGGGATGAACTCCAACAATCCTTCGGCATGTAATTTACGCAAGGCTTCACGAACCGGTGTACGACTCACTCCAGCGGCGGCCGCGACTTCTTGTTCTGTGATTCGCGAAGAAGCGGGATACACGCCACGAACGATGCGCTCACGTACGGTTTGATACGCCTTGTCCACTGCTTTGGCCATGATTTTCCCTTCAGAATTTGGTGAGAGCCTTTGATAGGCCCGATGGGTTGCAGTGTATACGTGACCTCCATCACCTGGACAGGTAGGTATTTTTCGCAGTAGCGCATCGGTGGATCCACGGTCCCCCGTCCGTACCGAGATGCGGAACGGCTTGGAACGTTGAGGAGGTGTCTGGACGTGCTGAACGTGTAAGCGTGCGGACGTCAGATGAGGCCGCTGCGCTTCCGACGTCTACCCGTCCGCACGTCTACACCTACACGTGCTTAGGAAATGAGCCGGCTTTGGATACCATGCTTGGAACCGGCTTGCCGCGCTTGGACTGAAGCCAGTGCGCCGTGTCGATCAGCCGGTCGAGGTCGATTCCGGTTTCGAAGCCCGAGCGCGAGAGCATGTAGACGAGGTCTTCGGTTGCAACGTTGCCGGTCGCGTTCGGCGCGAACGGACATCCGCCGACACCGCCGACGCTCGCGTCGAGCGTGTCGACTCCCGCCATCACGGCTGCGAAGGCGTTCGCGACCGCCGTATTGCGCGTGTTGTGAAAATGGCAGCGCAGCGGAATGTGCGGGATCTCGGCTCGTACCGCTTCGATGAGTGCCGTGACTTGAGTCGGAACGGCGACACCGATCGTGTCGGCCAATGCGATCTCGAGCGGATTCGATCGCGCGAGACGACGCACGATCTCTACGACGCGATCGGGCGCCACTTCACCTTCGAAAGGGCATCCGAACGCCACGGATACCGTGACCTGGGCACGAATGGATGCTGCGTGCGCGAGCGGTGCGATCTCCTCCCACGCTCTGATCGTCTCTTCGACGGAGGCGCCTTGATTGCGCTGCGCGAAACGATCGGTCGCGGCCGTCACCATGCCGATCTCGGTACACCCGGCGGCGCGTGCGCGATCGAACCCTTTACGGTTCAGCACCAGACCGATGTATTGGACGTTCGGCACGCGCGGCAGCGCGGCCATCACGGCCTCGGCGTCGGCCATCTGCGGCACGAGCTTCGGATGAACGAAGCTCGCGACCTCGATTCGCCGCAAACCCGCGGCGACCAAACGTCCGATTAGCTCGACCTTGGTTTCCGTCGGCAGTACGTCGGGCTCGCTCTGCAAGCCATCGCGAGGACCGACTTCGACCAGAGTGATTTGGCGCTTCGCCTGCTGCTTCGCGGTGTAAGGTGTCATGTGTAAAGTGTAACGCCAGAGCGAAACCGTGGGTTTCGCGCTCTGACCCTACACTCTACACCTTAGACATTACACTTCTTCAGCGTCTGTGATCGCTCCCAACGACGCACTGCTGACGGAACGTGCGTACTTCGCGAGCACGCCGCGGCGTGCATACGGCTCGGGCGCGCGCCAAGCGCTGCGGCGTCGTGCTAAGACCTCGTCGCTGACATGGACGTGCATCTCTCGCTTCACCGCATCGATCGTGATCTCGTCGCCGTCCTCGATGAGCGCGATCGGTCCGCCGACGGCGGCTTCCGGCGCGATGTGCCCCACGACGAATCCGCGGCTACCGCCCGAAAAGCGGCCGTCGGTGATCAAAGCGACTTTGTCCGCAAGACCGCGGCCGGCGATGGCGCTCGTCGGGCTCAACATCTCGCGCATACCGGGCCCGCCTTTCGGGCCCTCATACCGAATGACGACGACGTCCCCTGCCCCGACTTTGCCGTCCAGGATCGCTTGCACGGAGGCTTCTTCGCCGTCGAACACGCGCGCGCGCCCCGTGAAGGAAAGGCCTTCCTTGCCGGTGATCTTCGCAACCGACCCTTCCGGCGCGATATTGCCGTAGAGCACGACGAGGTGGCTTTCCGGCTTCAGCGGGTTCGAGAACGCAGCGACGATGTCCTGGTTCTTCGGATACGGCTTGACGCCGCGCAAGTTCTGCTTGAGCGTCTTGCCGGTCACGGTGAGGCAGTCGCCGTGCAGTAGTCCCTCGTCCAAGAGCATTTTCATGAGCGGTTGAATGCCGCCGATGCGGATGAGCTCGGACATCATGTACTTGCCGCTCGGGCGCAGATCCGCGAGCACCGGTACGCGTTGACCGATGCGCGTGAAGTCATCGAGCTCGAGCGGTACGCCGGCGGCGTTCGCCATCGCGAGAAGATGCAACACGGCATTCGTGGAGCCGCTGAGCGCGATCACGACGGTGATTGCGTTCTCGAAGGCCTCGCGCGTGAGAATCTGCGACGGCGTGATGCCCGCCTTCACGAGCTTCACGACAGCCTTGCCGGCGGCCTGGCAATCTTTCAGCTTCTGCTTGGACACCGCTTCTTGCGCGGAGCTGTTCGGCAAGCTCATGCCGAGCGCCTCGATCGCAGACGCCATCGTGTTCGCCGTGTACATTCCCGCGCAGCTCCCCGGCCCTGGGATTGCCGTGCGCTCGATCTCCTTCAACTCGCGAGCGGAAATCTG
>JAAYXG010000786.1 GCA_012516015.1 Lysobacteraceae bacterium
CGATTCATGAGCGAGCACGTGCGCATGTCGCGCGAGCTCGTCACCCGTCGTCCCGACGTCGAGCTGCTGATCTGGCCGGAGTCGGTGTATGACGGTTTCATTCACGTGGGCGGCCGGCAGCCGGTGCTCGAGTCGCTTGCATCGATCGGCAAACCCGTTTTGTTCGGCGCGCTCACGATCGATGATCGGAACCGCGACGGAAGGGCGGAGTACTTCAATAGCCTCGTGTTGACGTCGGCCGAAGGCGAGTTGTTGGGTGCATTCGATAAGGTGGAGTTGCTCGCATTCGGGGAAACCCTGCCTCTGTCGAAACAATTTCCGGCGCTCGACAATCTGTTCGGCGGCAATTGGTTCACGCGCGGCAGCTCGTTCGAGCATCTGCGGCTCGACGGGACGACGTTTCTGCCGACGGTTTGCTACGAGGACATCATCCCGTCATTGCCGCGCCGAATCTGGCGCAACGACGGCCCCGCGGATCTGCTCGTCAACGTGACGAACGATTCCTGGTATGGCGACACTCACGAGCCGATGATCCACTTGGTCCTTGCGACGTTCCGATCCATCGAAGCGCGGCGAGCGCTCGTGCGGTCGACGAACACAGGCATCAGCGCGATCGTCGATCCTGCGGGTCGCATCGTCGAGCGCACGGGCCAATGGACCCGGGAAACGCTCGTCGCCGCAGTCCCGCTGATCGACAACCAGTCCTCGACGTTCTACATGCGTTTCGGAGACCTCGTGGCATGGATTGCTCTCGCGCTTCTGGTCCTCGGTTTCCTGGCGGCATTCCGGTCGGGGCCCGGCAATCGGGGGTTCAGTCGCACGCATGAGCGTGCGCACAAAAAGGGCTAAGCTTCGGAAGAGAGCGGTCGGGTGCGGCAAGAAGGCCGTCCCAGGTGAAACCGCCTGATCTGCCCCTACATATATATGTGTGGGCCCGTGCAACCCCTAGGCCGGATCTGCCGTCAAATTGCGGTTCCACATATGAAAAAGGCGTCGTTCCAGCGAAATCGCGCTGGATACGGGAACGTGTCGGGAAGGAAAGTGTCTTGATCTTAGGCCCGAACGCCGCCTTGAGGTGCAGAATGCCGAGCCGCTACTGACGCGGACACGTACTCGTGAGACAGTTAGGGTTATGATCAAGCTCAGCGATATTCACAAATATTACCGCTCCGGCGAGCAATCGCTGCACGTCCTCAAGGGTATCGATTTGCACATTCGCGAAGGGGAGCTCGTGTCGATCATGGGCTCGTCCGGCTCGGGCAAATCGACGTTACTTAACATTCTGGGCGTGCTCGACACGTATGATCGCGGCAATTACGTGCTGGCGGGCCACACTGTCAAGAATCTCAAAGAAACCGAGGCGGCTCATCTTCGTAACAAGTTGCTGGGTTTCGTGTTCCAGTCTTTCAACCTGCTGCCCTTTAAGAACGCGACTGAGAACGTGGCGCTGCCGCTTTATTATCAAGGTGTCGGGCGCAAGGAGCGCAACTACCGTGCCGAGCAGTATCTCGACATGGTTGGGCTCTCCGACCGCAAGACCTTCATGCCGAATCAGCTCTCCGGCGGACAAAAGCAGCGCGTCGCGATCGCACGTGCTCTGGTGGGAAAGCCCAAGGTGATCTTGGCCGACGAACCCACCGGCGCGCTCGACAGTCGCACCTCGCAAGAGATCATGAACCTCTTCAAGGAAATCCATCGGCACGGCAACACGATCGTCATCGTGACGCATGAAAAGAACGTCGCCGATCAAACGGAGCGCCAAATTCATCTGAAGGACGGCCGCGTGACTTCGCAGCAGGTGGATCCTCGCCTGGAGCCGGAGCCAGTGGCGAGCTGACGATGCTCGACGGCTTGCAAGAAATCCTCTACACGCTGCGCCAGAACAAGCTGCGCACGATGCTGACCGCGTTCGGCGTGTTCTGGGGCATTTTCATGCTGATCTTGCTGCTCGGCTTCGGCCGGGGCATGCAGAACGGCGTCATGAACGATTTCGGCACGGACGTGCTCGACATCATCATGATCTGGTCCGGCGATACGAGCGTCGCCTATCGCGGGCGCGCGCTCGCGCGCCGCATTCAATTCGAGCAGGAAGACGTCGAGGCCATTCGGCAGCAGATCCCCGGCGTCCGCATGATTTCGGGAGAAAGCTCGACTTCGAACGGCACGGTCACATTCGAAGGCAAGAACAGCAATGCGGGTATTCACGGGATTCCTGACGAATACTTCCGGATCAAGGAAGACGTGCCTTTCTACTTCGGTCGCAAGCCGAATCGATTGGATGACGATGAGATTCGCAAGGTCGTCGTCATCGGCACGGCCGTCGCGGAGCGGTTGTTTCCGCCCGGCGTGGATCCGGTCGGGAAGGAAGTTCGTATAGGCGACGTCGTCATGAAGGTGACGGGAACCTTCTATGACAAGCGCAATCGGGGACGCGCGTCGGAGAGAGTGTTCATGCCGCAGAGCACGTTCCAGAAGCTCTACGGCAGCGGGCGCCAAATCAACATGATCTGGCTCCGGCCCGAGCCGGGTGTCGACGGTTTCGAGCTCGAGGAAAAGGTCGTCGAGCTGCTGAAGCGTCGCCACGACGTTGCGCCGCAAGACAATCGCGGCATTCGCTCGTTCAACATGGCGATGCCCGCGCAGAGAGTGAACGGGCTGTTCGCGGGGATCACGATTTTCATCTGGTTCGTTGGGCTCGGCACGCTCACCGCCGGCATCGTCGGCATCAGCAACATCATGATCATCACCGTCAAGGAGCGCACGCGCGAGATCGGCATCCGTAAGGCGCTCGGTGCGACGCCGTTCTCGATCGTGAGCACGTTGCTGCTGGAGTCCGCGTTGGTCACGACCATTGCGGGCTATGTGGGCCTCGTGCTCGGCGTGGGATTGCTCGAACTGATCGGACTCGCTCTGCGCAGCGCAGGCGCGCAAATGCCTTACTTTATGAATCCCGAGGTCGACTTCCGAATTGCGATCACCGCGATCGTGCTGCTGATCGCGGTCGGCATTCTTGCCGGTCTCGCACCCGCCGTGCGCGCTGCGAAGATCACGCCGATCGAAGCGATGCGGGCGGAGTAATCCAGCGGTGCTGCTCGACATCGAAAAGTGGCAGGAGATCTTCAGGACGCTGCGGCAGCACAAGCTGCGCACCGCATTGACAGCGTTTGGCGTTTTCTGGGGCATCTTCATGTTGACGGTGCTGATGGGAGCCGGCAAAGGACTCGAGAACGGCGTGAACGACGGCTTTCCTCGCATTCAGAACGCCGTGATCATCTGGTCGCAGGGCTCGACGCAAATCCCGTACGAGGGCATGCCCATCGGGCGCCGAATCGC
>JAAYXG010000787.1 GCA_012516015.1 Lysobacteraceae bacterium
GCGCGTGAGATCCCCTGCCCGCGTCTGCGCATTGGGGTCGAGCAGCTTTGCGATACCGAAGTCGAGCAGCTTCGGCGTACCGTCCTCGGTCACCAGAATGTTCGACGGCTTGATATCGCGGTGTACGATCAGTCGCGTGTGCGCGTATTGAACGGCTCCGCAGATCTTCTGGAACAGCCTCAGCCGGTCCGCAATCGAGAGTCGACGCTGCTCGCAGTAGGCATCGACGCGCTGCCCCGCGACGTACTCCATCACGAGATACGGCGTTCCGTCGCTCGTGGCACCGCCATCGATCAGTCGCGCGATGTTCGGATGATTGAGATCGGCGAGGATCTGACGTTCGCTGCGCACGCGCGCGATGACGCGACTCGACAGCACGCCCTCGGCGACGACCTTGAGTGCGACTTGCTGCTCGAACTCGCGATCGGCGCGCTCGGCGAGATAGACGACGCCCATGCCGCCTTTCCCGAGCGTGCGCACGATCGTATAGCGACCGATCGTCGATCCCGCCGGCAGCTCTGCGTCGTAGCGCCGACTGGCCGCGCCGGCGCGCGTTTCGAGCTCATCGGGGCTCGTGACGCCGCTCGCATCGAGGAGCGCAAGGAGCTGATCGCGCAGGAGCGTATCGTCGTCGCAGGTATTCACGACGAACTCGACCCGCCGCTCCGGCGCGAGAGTTTGCACCTCGTCGTAGAGCGAACGCAGTCGCTCCCATCGCTCGACCGTCATTGTGAGCGTCGAATTCATCGACGTACCTTTCCTGGACCGCAGTCGTTCTTGGCTATTAGGCCGACGCACCCGTTCGCCGGCAGCGATGACACGCCCGATATTACTACGCGAGGATTTATTGCAGGGCGCTCGAGGCTCGTAACTTCGATTTGCTCACGTTTCTGCGTTTCGGCGATCCGGGCGCAGCTCTGGGATGTCTATATGTCTGCTGCCGAGGTGAGGGGGTGCGAGGGGTGCCCGCCTTGGCGAGCGGGCTTGCCGTATCCGGCCGGGAGTGCCGGCGATCAATCCTTGTACGTCGTCAGCAGCAAGTTCGTCTCCGACTGCGACACGCCCTCGAGCAGACTGATGCGTGAGATGATGCGATCGAACTCCTGCAGGTCTTCGGCGCGCAGCTCCGCCACGAAATCCCAGCGGCCGTTCGTCGTGTGAAGGGCTGCAACGGCCGGATCGCCGCGCAGCGCGCGGAGCACGGATTGCGTGCGATTCCCTTCGACCGCGATCGTCATCACCGCGCGAATCCCGTGCTGCTCGGCTTGCGGCTTCAGGCGCACGGTGTATCCGACGATGATGCCCTCTTCTTCCAAACGCGCGAGTCGATTCTGCACGGTGCCTCGTGCAACGCCGAGCTTCTTGGCGAGCGAGGCGATCGAGCTGCGCGCATCGTCGCGCAATAGGGCGATGAGTCTTCGATCGAGGTCGTCCATACGGTCTACCGGGTCAGCCTTGATCATTTTGACACCAAACGCTGCCGTTCTGTGCAGTCGAGAGGCTATTTTTGACAGTTCGTTGCCTTTTCTTTGACTCGCGTTGGCCAAACACTACGGGCAGTGCACCTCATTTCTAAGCTCCTATGATTCAGTACATCGGCATCGAACGCATCAAGGAAATCGTCCGCCGCGTCGGGGCGGCGAAGTTCATGGAAGGGCTCGCTCTGGAGATCGAGGCCGATTACCGGCGCTGGCACGAGTTCGACAAATCTCCTCGCCATGCGGCCCATTCGCCGGTCGGTGTGATCGAGCTCATGCCGATCAGCGACGGTCGCGATTACACGTTCAAGTACGTGAACGGTCACCCCAAGAACACGGCGAGCGGGCTGCTGACCGTCACCGCTTTCGGCGTGCTCGCCGATGTCGACACGGGGTATCCGCGCTTGATCTCCGAGCTGACGTTCACGACCGCGCTCAGAACCGCGGCGATGTCCGCGCTCGCGGCGCGCTGGGCCGCGCGCCCGTCGAGTCGAGTGATGGCGATGATCGGCAATGGTGCGCAGGCCGAATTCCAAGCGATTGCCTTCCGGCACATGCTCGGCATTCGGGAGCTGCGCCTGTTCGACACCGATCCTCGCGCGACCGACAAGCTGATTCGGAACCTCGCCGCGTTTGGGCTCGAGGATGTGAACATCATGCGGTGTGCATCGACTGCGGAGGCCGTGCGCGGTGCGGACATCGTCACGACGGCGACGGCCGACAAGCGCAATGCAGTCGTGCTCACGCCCGAGATGATCGCGGAGGGCATGCACCTCAACGCTGTCGGCGGCGATTGCCCGGGTAAGACGGAGTTGCATGCGGACATCCTGCGCCGCGCCGATGCGCGCGTCATCGTGGAGTTCGAACCGCAGTCGCGCATCGAAGGCGAAGTACAGCAGCTCGATGCCTCCTTCCCCGTCATCGAGTTCAGCGACGTCGTGCTCGGCGCCGCGCGTGCTCGCGAGAACGATCGCCAAGTCACGATCTTCGATTCCGTCGGCTTCGCGCTCGAGGACTTCTCTTCGCTGCGCTATCTGGAACGGCTCCATCGCGACATCGGCGGCTCGCAACCGAAGCTCGATCTCATCCCGCCCGTTCGCGATCCGAAGGATTTGTTCGGCGACTTGCTGTCCGGGCGCGAACAGCAGCAGGTGCGCGTGCGCGCGGTATAGATATGGAGCGAACGAACGCGATGGCGCTCTCGAATACCCGCGCAGTCTCCCTGATCGGTGCACCGACCGACGTCGGCGCGAACGATCGGGGTGCGTCGATGGGTCCGGAAGCGCTCCGAGTGGCGGGGCTGCAAGCGGCGCTCGGCAGCCGCGGGCTCGATGTGCTCGACCGCGGCAACCTCAGCGGCCCCCGCAACCCCGGCTTATCGCGCGTCGGCGGCTATCGGCATCTCGCCGAGGTCGTAGAATGGAATCGCAAGGTGCACGAAGCTGTTTACGCGGAGCTCGCGACC
>JAAYXG010000788.1 GCA_012516015.1 Lysobacteraceae bacterium
TCAGCTTGCGGCCGGCTTCGCCATCGACGGATCGCCGGGATTGCCCTTGTTCGAATTCGATTCGACGGGTGCGACGGGCGTTTTGCAGGTTCGCGACGGCGCGCTGGCCGCGGAGCTTGCCTTCTCCTCCGATCCCACGACACCAGCGAACAGCGACAACCTGCTCGCCCTGATTGGGCTGCAGCGGCAACCGGTCGCGCTGCCGACGCTCGGCTCGGTCTCTCTCTCGGATGCGGTCACGCAGCTCGTCGCTCGCCTCGGCATGCAAAGTCAGCAGAACGCGGCAGCGCAGACGACGGCGCAAACCGTGCGCAACCAAGCGGAAGAGAACTGGAAATCGACGAGCGGCGTGAACCTCGACGAGGAGGCCGCCAATCTCATGCAGTACCAACAAATGTATCAGGCGAACATGAAAGTGATCGCAATCGCGAACGAGCTGTTCGACAGCACGCTGGCGATTCTGTGACGCGCCAGCCGCTGACGAGTCACCGCCAACCGATAGAGCAAGTCACATGCGTATTGCGAGCACTCAGTACCACACCACGATGAACACCGCGCTGCAGACCGCGTCGGCGCGGCTGCAGAACATGCTGCAGAAGATGGCGAGCGGGGAGCGGTATTCGCTGCCGTCGGAGAACCCGATCGCGAACGTCCGGCTATCGCGCTTGACGCGGGAGGAAGCGGCGCTCGATCAGTACCTCGACAACATCGCGACCCTGCAGAGTACGATGGCGCGCAACGAAGCGCTGCTGACCGGCATGTCGGCGGACATGCTGAGCGCACGCGACCTGCTCGTGTGGGCATCGGATGGCAGCAACACCTCGGAGGACATCATCGCCGTCGCGAGCTCGCTCAAGCCGTTGATGGACAGTCTGTTCTACAACACCAACACGCTCGATGCGGAAGGCCGCTATGTCTTCTCGGGCACTGCGTCGGATCGCCCGACCGTGTCCTACGATCCGCTCGCGCCTGTCGGTACACGATACACGGCAACGGGCAACTCGGTGCAGCAGCTCGTGGCGGTCGGTAACGGCATCACGCAGCCCGCGAATGTCAGCCTGCCCGAGATGGCGGACGTACTGAACGTGCTCGAGCGCATCTACGCGACCCTTCAGACACCGGGTGTCAGCGCCAATGATCCCGCGGTCCGCGCGGAGTTGACCGCGGCGCTGGGCGGCCTGGATGATGCAATCAACTTCAACAGCGGCAAGATCGCCATGCTCGGCGGCTCGCAGAACATCCTCGAAACCTTGCAAGCCAACCACAGCAACGTGAGTCTGTCGAACAAGCAGGCGGCGCTCGTGATCGGACAGCTCGATTACGGCGATGCCGCCGTCAAGCTCAACGGCTACACCGCAGCCATCCAGGCGACGCAGAAGGCCTACTCGCAGGTGGCCAAGCTGTCGCTCTTCGACGCGATCTAGTCAGGGCGGCCGATGCAACTCGCGCTCGTCGATTCGGGACGTCCCGTCGGTCCGCGTACGGTCGAACGCAGTGGCGCCGTACCTAGCGGCGCGGCGGCGAATGTCGTCGCCACGAGCGATGCCCAAGCGTCTGAGGCGGTTCGTCCTGCGCAGACCGGCCACGCGATGCCGATGCGCGGCGGTCTTCGCAGCCTCGACGTGCAATTCAACCAGCGGGTCGCGGCATTCCAACGAACGATCGAGTTCCTGGAGCAGGCGGAGACTCGGCTGCAGAGTCTCAGAACGACATTGGCCGCGCATGTTGGCGCAGGTCGCAACCCCCTCGAGGCGAATGCCATCTCCGAGCTGTCGCGGCAGATCCAGCACTTCGATGCCCTCTGGCGCGAACGTGCCACGGCGACTGGCGGCGCGCTCGACAGTCAACTCGATCAAGTGGAGCCAGGCACTGCGCAACGCCGCTTCAAAGTGCGCGGCCTGACGCTCGACAAGCTTGCGAACGGCCAACGCGAAACGCTTTATCTGGCGGTCGGCGGCCGTACACAGCACGCCGCGGCCGTCGCAATCGAGCCGGATCTCGATGCCGCCAGCATCGCACAGCGCTTCGATCGTGCGTTGGCGCCGAGCGGCGTGCGGGTGAGCCGCGATCAGCAAGGCGAGCTCGTCTTCAGCGTGCGCGAAGCCGACTGGACGAGCGCCCATGAGATGCTTGCGATCAAGGGCGACGGACTGCGTTTTCCGACCGGACAGTTCACTGCGGCTCGCCTCGTCCCCGAAGAGCCGGTCATTCGTCCGGAAGAGTGGACGCTGGAGCATCCGACGGCCTTGGGAGCCACACTGCAGAAGATCGTCTCCGCGCAGGAGATCGTGCGGCATGCCCGTCAGCTTGCGATCGAAGCACTCGGCGATGAAGGCCGGAGTCTGCGGGAGGAGAGCGCCACACACCACTCGGAAGAGCGTACCTGGTGCGCAAACTTCACGCGTACATTCGCAGCGACCGCCGAGCGAGGCGACTACCGCTCACTGTCTGCACTGTCCTCGGCGCTTCTCGGCATCCATCGAGATCGGGTGACGGCGTTGTTGTCGGCGCCAAAAGAATAGGCGCGGTCGCCCAGTCCGTTCTCCGTTTGCAAGGGCCAGGAACCGCGAGGTATGCGAGATGGAGAACCTGATCCTGCGGATGGCGGCGTTCGCACTCTTGTATGTCCACGTGGTCGTCAGGCCAGGGCCGCTTCACGCGGCTAGCAGGCCGCGGCGGCCCGACTCGCATACGTAAGAAGGGCATCGCGGACACCCCTAATGCCCAATGCTCGATCGTGAGGATGGTTCTAACGTAACGACTCCGTGGGGCCGCGACAAACGCACGCACCCCATGTGCTTCGGAGAGCAGCCGTCAAGTCACGCACTGATCTTCGCGTCCCAGGATCGAGTCATTCTCAAGCGAGAGCCCACGGTCATGCCTGGCGCGGTCGAAATCGATCGTGAGCTCTTCGCTAACGCATCGCTCGTGCGGCTGCTATCGGGGAATCGTTCGCCGCCCGATCGTAAGCTTCGCGCCGCGCATCGAGCTCAACTCGCATTCATCGTCGCCTGGGTTCCTCTCGCACTTCTTGCTCTGTTCGAAGGAACGTTCCTAAGGTCACGCGACGAGGCCTCATTCATTCTAGATATCGCGGCGCAAGCACGATACGTGCTCGCATTGCCTCTATGCGCCTTCGCCTCTTCGCTCCTGGCGCCACGTCTTGCTTCCGTCGCGCGCTCCTTCCGTGATCTGGGGTTCGTACGAGCGGAAGATATTCGAGAGTACGAGGAATCGATGGAGGCTGCTCGACGTGCAAGCAGCTCGCTCGTCGCCGCAGCGCTCGTCATTCTATTCGCTTACTCGGCGGTCGGCGCGCTGATCTACTCCGGTCCATCGAAGCTTCCGAGCGTGCCGCAGTGGCATTTCTCGGCGCACTCTCGAAGCGGGCTCTCGTTGACGGGCGCTCCTTACAGCTTGTACGCTGTGTTTCAGTGCGAATGCCCAATATGAGGGACCGGGCGAGGCCGAGATTCGGACGAAGGTCTCGGATGTCATGATGAAACCAAGGGTAGGGCAGTACGTCGTGATCGAGGGACGCCTCACGAAGCGACTGGACACCGGTGTGTTCATGTTCACGGACGGAACCGCGGAGATCCGCATCCGCGTCGATCCTCGAACCCTCGTAGACAATCCGGTCACGGAAACATCTATGGTCGAGATTCGAGGGCGCATCGCCGAGGATTTTCGTAGCACCCCTGAGATCGAA
>JAAYXG010000789.1 GCA_012516015.1 Lysobacteraceae bacterium
ATCGAGCCGCCCCGCATTCGGGTCGCGATACTCGGGTAAGAGCATCGGCGCGAGCACGAGCAGCAGGGCCATTATCGGCACCGCGAGCAAGAACACGGATCCCCACCAGAAATACTCGAGCAGTATCCCGCCGATGAGCGGACCGATGACGCCGCCCGCGGCGAAACAACCGACCCAGACGCCGATTGCCGTCGTGCGCTCGCGCGCATCGAGGAACATGTTCCGGATGAGCGAAAGCGTCGAAGGCGCGAGCGTCGCGGCGGCGATGCCGAGGACAGCGCGCGCGAGGATCAGCATCTCCGCGGTCTGTGCGAATGCCGCGAACACCGAAGCGATACCGAACGCACCCGCGCCGACCATCAACAGCCGTCTACGCCCGATGCGATCTCCGAGCGTACCCATCGCAATCAGGAATCCGGCGAGCAGGAACCCATAGATATCGACGATCCAGAGGAGCTGCGTCGAGCTCGGATTGAGATCGGCCGTGAGGTGCGGGATCGCAAGATTCAGGACGTTCAAGTCCATGGAATAGAGCAAGCACGGCACGGCGATGACCGCAAGGCCGATCCATTCTCTTCGAGTCGCTTTGGGCGGGGCGCAATCGGCCGCGGTCGTTGTCATTATTTGGAGTCGCTCAATGGGGCGGCGATTCTCGCATTCCATGACTGCGACGCACAGGATGAGGTGTTGCCCTGGTTGCGCGGACGGGCATTCGATTCCAAAGCTGTGCTCTTTCCACCGACGGCGATGGGCGAACCGATTAGTAGGCTCGAACCTGATTCGGAAGCATCCAGCTCAACTCGCCGCGTTCTCCTCCGATAAGCCGGAAGCACTCATTGAACTCGGTCGATGCGCCACATGTACGTGGGATCGGTCCGAGCTGTGTGCATGTGATGGAGGCGTCGCACTCCGCTTGCGCGCGGCAGAGGAGCGCTGCACTACGCAAAGGGCACAGTCCAGGCGGGTGTGCGATAGATCGATGGTTCGTTCTGAGGTTGCTTTGGAGTTCTCATGTACCTGTCTCGGTTGAGTATTCATGCGAGGTTGGTTGGCGCCTTCGGCATCATCGTCGGGATCCTGATCGCCCTGATCGCAACTGCGAAGATCAGCCAGGACAAGCAGTTCGCCGCACAGGAAATGAACGTTCATACGTACGAGGTCCTGGCAGAAGCGGACGCCCTACTCTCCTCCTTGATCGATATCGAAACCGGTGCGCGCGGTTATCAGATCACCGGCACCGACGCCTTCCTCGAGCCGTACAACGCCGGACGAGCGTCCTTTCAGTCTCACTGGGAGCGAATCAAGCAGCTCACTTCCGACAACCCGGCGCAGCAACGACGGCTAGAAGACCTGAAGAACGCCATGTCGAGCTGGATCGTGCAGGCGATCGAGCCCGGCATATCCCTTCGCCGAGAGATCGCTTCCGGCGCCAAGACGATGGATGCGATGGTGGAGTACGGGCGCGAGGCTCGAGGCAAAGCCGGTATGGACGCCATGCGCAACCAGCTCTCCGAGATCAGCGCAGTCGAAACGAAGCTCTTGAACGAACGACGCGAGGACGCTGCGGCGGCGCGTTCGTTCGTCGATTTCGTGCTCGTCGGAGGCGGACTCGCCGCCGTCGCCTTGTCCGTGCTGCTCGCCGTGATGATCGCCCGCAGCATTTTGAATCCGCTGCGTCAGGTCCTGCGCGCTACCGAAGATCTCCGCGCAGGCGAAGGGGATCTCACCTACCGCCTTCCTCCGATGGGCGCCGAGTTCGGCGAAATCGCACGCTCCATGAACGGTTTCATGGAGAAGCTGCAGGAAATCATCACGGTATCCAAGGAAGCGACGAACAGCATATCGACGGGCGCGATGCAGATCGCACGAGGCAACGACGATCTGAGCCAGCGCACACAGGAACAAGCGGCGGCACTCGAACAGACGGCTTCGAGCATGGAAGAGATGACCGCGACCGTGAAGCAAAACGCAGACAACGCGCGTCAAGCGAATCAATTGTCCAGTAATGCGCGCTCGCACGCCGAAAGGGGCGGCGCCGTGGTCACGCGCGTCGTTGCGGCAATGGAGGAAATCAACGCATCCAGCCGCAAGATCGCCGATATCATCGGCGTCATAGACGAAATCGCCTTCCAGACGAATCTCTTGGCGCTCAATGCCGCCGTCGAGGCGGCACGCGCCGGCGAACAAGGCCGCGGATTCGCAGTCGTGGCCACGGAAGTGCGCAGCCTCGCGCAGCGAAGCGCGACGGCGGCCAAGGAAATCAAAGAGCTCATAGGCGACTCGGTCGAGAAAGTCAAAGCGGGCTCCGAGCTCGTCGACGAATCGGGCAAGACGCTGGGCGACATCATGGACGCCGTCAAGAAGGTCACGGACATCGTCGCCGAGATCGCTGCAGCAAGCGAGGAGCAGGCTGCGGGGATCGAGCAGGTGAACAATGCCGTCGCGCAAATGGACGAGACGACACAACAGAACGCTGCGCTCGTCGAGGAAGCCTCGGCCGCGAGCAAGGCGCTCGAGCAGCGAGCGCAAGACATGGTGAAGCTCATGTCGCAGTTCAAGACGACAGCGGAACGCGCCGCCAGTGCACCGGCGGAAAGCGCCCATCGAGCGCAAGTGACGCAGCTACCCGTGCGAAAACCTTCGCTCCGTCCGATCGCTGCGGCGCCACGTTCGAAAGCCTCACCGATCGCGAAGGCGAGCGGGCATGACGCCGTGTGGCAGGAGTTTTGATCATGACCGAACCGACGGCCGAGCTCGTGACGAGCAGCCATAGCCACGTGGCGCGTCAGGTGCTCTCGTTCACGTTGGAGAACGAGACGTACGCGGTCGATATCCTGCGCGTCCAAGAGATTCGCGGATTCTCCCCCGTCACGCACCTACCGGATGCGCCTCCGCATCTGCTTGGCGTGCTGAACCTCCGCGGATCGATCGTACCGATCATGGACATGAGGCGGCGGATAGGCATTGCGCCGATCGACCCGTCACCCTTGACGGTCATCATCGTGCTCTCCATGGAGAGCGCGCGCGGGCGCAGAGAGTTCGGCTTGGTCGTCGACGGCGTTTCGGACGTCGTCGACCTCGCGCCCGAGGATCTCAAGGACGCGCCGGACGGAGACGAGAGACAAGGCGAGCAACTCATCAGCGCGATTGCCACGGTCGGCGAACGCATGATTCTCGTGCTCGATGTCGACCGTATGCTCGCGGGGGATGACGAACAGCTCGCCGCCGCGTAATCCGGCGGACGGGGCAGAAACCCCACCTTGGGCCCTGCTACTATCGTTCTCACGATGAGAACCGTTTCCGCCACTCGCTATGTTGCACCGCTGCGCGAAGGCGGCTCGCTGCCCGCGATCGTGGAGGCGGACGATGCCGGCATGTACGTGCTCAAGTTCCGAGGCGCGGGCCAAGGCCCGAAGGTGCTCGTGGCCGAGTTGATCGCGGGTGAGCTGGCGCGAAGCGCGGGTCTACCCGTGCCCGAGATCGTGTTCATCGACTTGGATGCGGACTTGGCGCGCACCGAGCCGGATCCCGAGATTCAGGATCTCATCAAAGCGAGCGACGGCTTGAACATCGGGCTCGACTATCTTCCGGGGGCGGTCATGTTCGATCCGATCGCCGAGAAGGTGGAGGCCGCCCTCGCCTCGCGAATCGTCTGGTTCGACGCCTACGTGACGAACATCGATCGCACCGTGCGCAACACGAACCTGCTCGTCTGGCATCGCAAGCTGCATCTCATCGACCATGGCGCCGCGCTCTACTTTCATCACGATTGGGGCGACTACTGTCAGCGCGTTTGCGATCCGTTCCGCGCCATCAAGGATCACGTGCTGCTACCTTTCGCGAGCGAGCTCGAAGCGGCGCACGCTTGTATGAAGCAGCGCATCGATGCGGAAACGATCGAGCGCATCGTGTCCCTGGTACCGGACAGCTGGCTCACGGCCGACCCGCATTTCTCGTCGGCCGAGCAATATCGTGACGCCTACGTCGAATACCTGACACAGCGGCTCGAGCATTCACGCGTCTTCGTGGAGGAGGCGGTTCGTGCGCGATCCTGACAACTACGACTACGCGATCGTACGTGTCGTGCCGCGCGTCGAACGCGAGGAGTTCGTCAATGTGGGCGTGGTCGTCTCGTGTCCCGCGCGCAATTTCCTCAAGGCGCGCTTCGCGATCGACGAATCGCGACTCCGAGCGCTCGATCCGCACATCGACATGGAGACGATTCGCGCCCACACGAGCAGCATCAGTGCAATCTGTGA
>JAAYXG010000790.1 GCA_012516015.1 Lysobacteraceae bacterium
GCTTGTAGGCACGGTAAGCCATGGCAAGCCCCGCAAGATCCGCGATGTTCTCGCCCATCGTGAGATCCGGATTGACCGTGTGACCGGGAATCGGGCTGAGCGCCGCATACTGCTTGCCCAGCAGTTGCGCGCGCCGCGTGAACTCTTCGTTGTCCTCGGGCGCCCACCAATCGTTGAGATTGCCGTCCCCGTCGTAGCGTCTTCCTTGATCGTCGAACCCATGGCTGATCTCGTGGCCGATGACGCCGCCGATCGCCCCATAGTTCACGGCATCGTCCGCAGCCACGTTGAAGAAGGGCGGCTGCAGGATCGCGGCCGGAAATACGATCTCGTTGGCGGGCGGGTAGTAGTAGGCATTCACCGTCTGCGGCGACATCAGCCATTCGGTTTCGTCGACTGGACCGCCGAGCTTCTCGATGTCGCGATCGAACGCGACCGCCGCCGCACGCATGTCGTTGCCGACAATATCGCCGCGCTCGACCACGAGCGCTGACCAGTCGCGCCACTTCTCGGGGTAGCCGATCTTCGTCCTGAACTTCGCGAGCTTCGTATGCGCCTTCTTCTTCGTCTCGGGCGTCATCCACTCTAGATCGTCGATTCCGGCGGCGTACGCCTTGACCAGGTTTGCGACCAGCGTATCCATCCGCGACTTCGCTTCGGCGCTGAAGTGGCGTTCGACATAGATCTTGCCGACCAAATCGCCGATCGCGTTCTCGACCGTTTCCACGCCCCGTTTCCAGCGAGGCTTGAGCTCGGGAACGCCCGAGACGGTGCGGCTGTTGAACTCGAAGTGCAGCTTGACGAACGGCGATGAAAGATCGGGCGCATACGTATTCAACAATCGAAAGCGGAAGTACGCGCGCCAGTCCTCGAGCGGCGTGCCCGAAATCTCGCGATCAAGCGCCTCGAAATAGCTCGGCTGATTGACGATGACCGCCTGCACTTTCTCCGGCGGCACGTTCGCGCCGGCGAAGAATGCGTCCCAATCGAAGGTCGGCATGAGGTTCTCGAGCCCCGCGCGATCGAAGCGGTTGTAGGTCTTCTCGGCATCGCGATTCTCGACGCGCGTCCAATGACCTTTCGCGAGCCTCGTCTCGAGGGCGAAGATCCTCTCCGCCGCGCGCTCCGCGCCCGCCATACCGGAGAGCGCGAGCATGTCTTTGATGTAGACGCGATACTTCTCGCGCACGTTCTTGAGCCGCTCTTCGTTCGAGAGGTAGTAGTCGCGATCCGGCATGCCGAGACCGCTCTGGTACAAGTTGGCGGCGTATTGCGTCGAATTCTTGTCGTCGATGCCGACGAACAGCACGAATGGATGACTGACGAAGAGCCGTTGCGAGTAGCCGATGTGTCTTGCGAGCTCTTCCTTGCTCGCGATCCGCTCGATGCGGGCGAGCTCCTGCTCGAGCGGCCTCAAGCCTGCCGCCTCGATCGCGGCTTCGTCCATGAAGCTCGCATAGAAGTCGCCGACCTTCTGAACGTCGCTACCGCGAGGTGCGCCGGCTTGCGCGGATTCCTCCAGGATGTGTCTCAGATTCTCCTCCGCGCCGTCCTGCAGCAAACTGAATGCGCCGTAGTTCGAACGATCCGCGGGAATTTCGGTCGTCGTGAGCCAATTTCCGTTCACGAAACGGTAGAAGTCGTCCTGCGGGCGCACCGCACGATTCATGTTGGAGAGCAGCACGCCCGAGCGCAGCGACTCGGCTCGAGCGGATGGCGCGTCGCTCGGTCCCGAGCTCGTCACACAGCCGACGGTCAGGGAAGCGGCACCGATCAAGGAAAGCAACGACGGAATCTTCATGAGCGATCATCCCTAAAACGAGACGCATGGTCGCGCGGCGCGGAGTATCGATCCAGGCGCGGACTTCGCGCAATTGCGGTCGCCTGCAAGCCGCGGGTAGGTTCGGCGAGAGGCGCACACATGCGACCCGGCGCGGCAGCGGGAAGTTCCCGGGCAAAAAAAACCCCGAGTTTTTGGCTCGGGGCAGAGAAGCGGACTTTTGAAGGGTAGTAAAGCCCGCTAGGGGACCTTGAAATGGACAGCGCTCAGTGCAGCCTCGACCATTGCAGAACCTTGATATCCTTCGTCTCGCATTCGAAATTCTTCGCGAGAACGGACGCGGCCTCTTTGAGGTCGCCGCGTGCAAGCACCCGGTTCACTTCGACGACGCCGCGAAATTCGCTCAGACCCTTGGGCGAGCGTTCCTGCAGGAGAAAGTGTGTGTAGTACTTGATGCTCATGAGACGTGAGACTAGAGAGGGGCCGCTGTATGTACCGTGAAAGGCTCCACATTTTCCAGGGCATTTAGCGGTATCAGGTCTTGTCTTACGGCGCATTAGCAAACGGGATCACGGAAACGAAGTGCGATATCGACCGCCTCAGCCGAAGGGCTCGAAGTTCATCACGCCGGAAGGAGCAGAGCGCCTGAAGAGCGAGCTGGATCATTTGTGGCGAGTGCTGCGCCCCCAAGTCACGCAGGCCGTGCAAGAAGCCGCGGCACAAGGGGACCGCTCGGAGAACGCCGAATACATCTACGGCAAACGCCAGCTCCGCGAGATCGATCGACGGGTGCGCTTCTTGCGACAGCGACTCGACGGCATGGTCGTCGTCGACAAGCCGCCTTCCGATCCGTCGCGCGTTTTCTTCGGCGCCTGGGTCAAGCTCGA
>JAAYXG010000791.1 GCA_012516015.1 Lysobacteraceae bacterium
CGGCGGCACGGGCCTCGGTCTTTCGATCGTACGCAAGCTCGTCGGCATGATGGGCGGGCAAGTCGGCGCGCAAAGCGAACCCGACCGGGGCTCGGCGTTCTGGTTCACCCTACCGCTCGAAGCGACGATCGTAACCGCCGCCGACGAACCCGAAGCGCGTGCCGTGCTCAAGGGCAGGCGTGTGCTGCTCGTCGATGACAACGAGACCAATCGACGGGTGCTGTCGAGTCAGATCGCTTACGAAGGCTGCGAGGTCACCGCCGTATCGAGCGCTCGGCAAGCGCTCGATACGCTGCGCGCGCCCGGCCAAGGTGCGTTCGACGTCGTGCTGCTCGACTACCACATGCCCGACATGGACGGTGCGATGCTCGGCGAGCAGATCGTCAACGCGCGCGACATTCCGCCCACGCGTTTGATGCTGCTCACCTCGCTCGACCGCTCGGGCGACATGCAGCGCTTCGCCGACATCGGTTTCGCCGCGTATCTCACGAAACCGGTCCGCACGCGCGAGCTCCTCGATTGCTTGCGGCGTGCCCTGTCGCACGATGCGCAAGACTGGCACATGCACAGCCAGCCGATCATCACGCGCGGCACGCTCGTCGAGACGGAGATCAAGCGCAAGTACGCCGGCAACGTGCTGCTGGTCGAGGACAATCCGATCAATCAACGTGTCGCGCGCCGTTTCCTCGAGCGGCTCGGTTGCGACGTCCAAGTCGTGGACGATGGCGCCCAGGCGGTCGAGGCCTTCGAGCGCAACGAGTACGCCTTCATCCTGATGGATATGCAGATGCCGGTGATGGACGGTATCGAAGCGACGCGACGGATCCGCGAGATCGAGGCGGGCGCGAAGCGCACGCCGATCGTGGCGCTGACCGCAAACGCCATGATGGGCACGCTCGAGCGCTGCCTCGAAGCCGGAATGGACGATTATCTGACCAAACCTTTGGACATCTCTCGCTTGCAAGATGTACTGGATCGCTTTATGGGCAACTCATCCGAGAAGGATTACAACGTCAAGGATGCGGAGCACCGGGTCGCGAGCGCCGATGTATCGGTGCGCGCGCGGTTGACGGAGATCGCGGGCGATGATGTCGAGTTCATCGCCGAGCTGATCGGCGCGTTCCTGACGGGCGGCGAGGAGACGCTCAAAGAGCTTCAAGCCGCCGTCGCGAGCGGCGATGCGGCCGCCATCGGGCGGGCCGCACACAAGCTCAAGGGGGCGAGTGCGAACCTGCACATCGACGGACTTGCAGCGCTCACGCTCGAAGTCGAAAGCCGCGCGAAAGCGGGCCAATCGAGCGACTGGCGCGCCGACCTCGAACGCATCAAGACGGAGTTCAACCGCGTGAGCGAAGCGCTACGGGGGGAGATGGAGCTTTTGCAGGTCGAGCAGCGGGCGGCGGGTTAGCCTCACTCCTGAGGGACAAAGTCCTTAGGCTTCTCGGACCCCCCACCGAAAAAGAATTTCTCCATCTCGGTGACGAGGAACTTTCGCGCCTGCGGATCGACCGGCGTCAATCGATACTCGTTGATCAGCATCGTTTGATGCCGGAGCCAGCGCTGCCAGCCTTCTTTCGAGACGTTCTCGTAGATGCGCTGGCCCAACTCGCCGGGATAAGGCGCATAGTCGAGCCCCTCGGCCTCGGTTCCCAAGACGACACATTTCACGGTACGCGACATGACACGGCTCTCGAGGTGTAGAGCGTCAAGTGTAACGTGTAACGTCGGACATCGTAGCGGCAACGACCGTAGCGATGTTCTGACGCCTGACGCTTTACACAGCGCTGGACGCACAAAACTTCAGCAGGTCGAGGACGGGCTTCGCGAGACCGATCTTCGCGGGCTCGCTCGCGTCATACCACAACCCGGCTTTCTCTCCGACCGCGGCCGGCAGGGCGTCAGAAACGGCGAACAGCGGATGGAGCGTGAGATCGAAATGCGTGAACGCGTGCGAATAGGGCGGTAACCGTTTCGGCTCGCCCGTGATGCCGAGCGATTGCAGATACTCGAGCGCCTCATCGGCACGATCGAATTGCGGAAACGTCCATAAGCCGCCCCATATCCCGCGCGGTGGGCGCTGCTCGAGCCACACCGCACCGCCGCTGCGCACGAGCATCACGGCATGCGCGATGCGATGCGGACGCACCTTCTTCGGACGCGGCGTCGGCAGCGACGCCTGACGGCCTTCGAGATGGGCGACGCACTTCGCGCTCAAGGGACAGGCGATGCAGAGCGGCCGCGAACGGACGCAGATGATCGCGCCCAGATCCATGATGGCTTGCGTGTAGTGCGCGACGCGGTCTGCCGGCGTGCAGGCATCGGCGAGCGCCCACAATTGCTCTTCGACTTTCTTCTCGCCTGGGAAGCCCGTGACGCCGAAGTACCGCGCGAGCACGCGCTTCACGTTGCCATCGAGGATCGGATAGCGCATCCCGTGCGAGAACGCGAGGATGGCGCCCGCCGTCGATCGCCCGATGCCCGGCAAGGACTGCATCGCTTCGAGCGTGCGCGGAAAGTGACCTTGATGCTCGGTCACGATCAGGCAGGCCGTGCGATGCAAGTTGCGGGCGCGAGCGTAGTAGCCGAGACCCGTCCACAGGTGAAGCACTTCGTCGATGGGCGCGGCCGCGAGCGCGTGCACATCGGGAAATCTCGCCATGAAGCGTTCGTAGAACGGAATGACCGTCGTCACCTGCGTCTGCTGCAGCATCACTTCCGATACCCACACGCGATACGGCGTCGGATCGTGTTGCCACGGCAAATCCTTGCGGCCGGCGGAGTCGAACCAGGTCAGGAGAGGTTGGGCGATGGGCGACTGTGAATTCACAGTCGTAGTGTAGTGTGTAAAGTGTAAGGTGTAGAGTCAGAGCGCGCTTCGCGCGCGTTCCTACTCTGACCTCACACTTTACACATCGCACCTTACACGTCAGCGCTGCTGCGCACGTGCTTCGACGTTCCTGAAGAGCTCGACCGTGGCGTTGTTCATCGTCGCGAGCATCCACCGCCGACCGCCGAGTGCCGGGACCCAGAAGCCAGGGACGATGCTCGTGCGATAGACGATGCGCGTGTGGGAGTCGTCGATGGCCTCGATGAGGGTGTGCGTCTCGCCGAAGCGTACGTCGCTGCGAGTTGGGTCCGTCGTCGCGACGAGCGCGAGCGGCGACTCGACGACCTCTTCCACACGGCGCACCGTGCGGCAGAACGGGCCGAAGCACGCGCGCAGCTTCGTTTCGAGCAGCGCCGTCTCCGGCGCAGGACGCGCCAAGATCTGCGCCTGCAGGATTCGCTCATCGAGCTGCGGATAGCCCTCATAGTCGCGCAGCACCGCCTCGACGGCACTTGCCGGTGCATCGAGCATCGCCACGAGCTCGCACCGGAACTGCTTGTCCTCGTACACGCTCTCGGCTCGTTCGACGTCGAACGCACGCGCCGCATCGGCGAAGAGGAGCAGCAGCAAGATGGGAAGCAGTGCGATGAAGGTGGAGCGCGACACTGGAACGTGCGTGACAGGTGACGAGTAACGGTAACGCTCGGGTAGACAAAAAGCTCCGCAGTGGCCGCACCCTGCCGGTGCAGCTGCAGTAAGTGCCTGCGGCGAGACATTGGGTTCCGTTCTTACCCGTCACTCATCGCGCGTCGCCCGTTCAACGGCCGAAGAGATCCTTGAGCTTGTCGCCTAGCTTCTCTTTGACCTTCTCTTCGAGCTTCTCCTTTTCCTGCTCGACGCGTTCTTTCACTTTCTCCTTGATGAGACCTTGAATGTCCGGGCGGATCTTCGGGTCCGTCAGCGAGCCCGTCACGGTCACCGGAATCTGTGCGTCCACGAGCTCTTCCATCTGCGCCGCGTCCGCATCTTCGCGCGGAATCCTGAGCACGGTCGCGATGAGCCGATAGTCGAGCTGTTCGTTCGGAATGTCGACGGTGCCCTTGCCCGTCACCTTGAGGTACTGCATCGCGACGTTGAGATCGTTGTTCGTGAGCACGCCGTCGTTCATCGTGCCGCTACCCGTCAGGGCGGTGAACGGCGTACGGGCGGGGCCCGATCGCTCCGGGATCGGCTGTTGTCGCAGCACCGCGCGGGCGCGGCGGATCTCGTACCAGAGATCCGCGCCTTCGAGCGCGCCGTCCGCGACCTTGAAGTCGACGGTGCCGTCGAGGGTTCGCATGATGTCATCCGTTGTCTTGCCGCTGCCCGTCAGCTTCAAGTTCATGCTGCCTTTGCCGGACACGCGGTCGGTTTCGAAGAAATCCTTGAAGAGGGGCGCGAAATCGATGTCGCTGACATGCTCGTCGAGCGAGACGCGGGCGACTTGGCCGGTCGCATCGATCGAAATATCGCCGCGATACTGGCCGCCGTACATGGACGCTTCGGACGGATGGAAGCGCACTTTGCCGTCGCGCGCGTTGATGCCGAGACGAAGCTTCGAGAACGTCATGCCCGCGAAAATCGCCTCGCCGACCGTGAGCTGACCGCGCGCGTTCAATGCCCGCAGGGCATCGACCGGAATCTCGGTCGGCGGCTCCTCGCCCTTCTCGACCGGCTCTTCCGTCGGCGGCGGCAAGTAACGATCGGCATCGATGCGATCGACGTTCAAGTCGAATCGCAGCGCGTTCGAATCGAAATCGGCAATGCCGAACATGCCTTTTGCCGTCGTGTCGTCGAGCTGGAGGACGATGTCCGCGAGCTCCGCCGAGGTCTTCGTCAGCGCGACGTTGCTCGAAAAGCTCAGTTTCTGCAGCACTTTCGGATCTTGGGTCTCCGGCACGTCGACGCCGAGCTTCGGCAGCCATTCGCGCAGCGATACTGGATCGAGCTTCAAGGGTCCGCGCAGCCGCGGCGCATCGAGGATCTCCTCGCCCGTCAGCGCGCCGGTGAGGTGCGCACCCGCGACGTTCATGTCGAGCGCCGTGAGCTCCATCGTTTGCTGCGCCAAGTTCGCATTGAAGTCCTTGGCGGCGAGCTCGATCGGCACTCCGTCTCGCGGCAAGTCCTCGCCCTTCCAGGTCGTCGTCACGCGCAGACCCGTCAAGCTGTACAGCTCCCGAGCGACATCGGCTTCGAGCCCTTGCGCACGAATGGCGATCGGCACACCGTCGCGCGGATAGCCCTGCCCGGTCACGGTGACGTCGATTTCTGGTTCGGCGAGTCGATGCACATTGCGCTCGAGATCGGCCGTCACGTTCGCGACGACGCGCACGTGCGCGGACATGGACGGCTCCTGGTCGAACACGAAATCCGTATCGAGGTCGAACGGTTTGCCCGATTCGAGCCGACCCGTCTTCAAATTGAAGTCCCGGATCGTTTGGCGCGTCTTCTCTCGACGATCTTCCATCACGATCGCCGCATCGCGAATCTGCAGTCCCGCGATCGTCGGCAACTCCGCGGGCTGCTCGCCTTGCTGCTCCTCGGTCGAGGTCTCGCTGCCGCCCAAATCGGCCCAATTGTTGCGTCCTTGTTCGTCCGTGATGAGGCGCACGCGCGCACCGACGAGCCGCACTTCGCCGATCTCCACTTTGCCGCGCAGCAACGGCCACAAGCGCGCACCGAGCCGCGCTTCCTGAATCGAGATGAAGGGCTCATCGCCAAAGCCCGGCGCTTCGCCCAGGCTCGCGGGGCCGAGCTCGAGCGCGATCCAGGGGAAGACAGAGAGCTTGAGATCGCCCGCGAGCGTCAGATCGCGGCCGGTCTCGCGCTCGACGAGCTGCTCGATGTCGTCTCGGTAGTCATTGGGATCGACGAAAATGAGCAGAAGCACGAGCGCGACGACGATGAGCGCGATCAGGCCCCCGACGACATAACCAGCAATCTTCAGTGCACGCATCCCGATTCCTCGCAAGCAGCGGGTCGAATGCCCGCGCATCCGTGACCCAGTTCACACGCAGTCTAGCAGGCCACAAAGCCGCGCTCCCCGATAGGCATTGGGAGCCAATCCGTCAGGCGATCCCTGAATCTATTGCAGAGTC
>JAAYXG010000792.1 GCA_012516015.1 Lysobacteraceae bacterium
CGACACTTCGATGGCGAGGGCGTGGAGTGGACGCCGGTCGCCAACATTACCGAGACCGACAAGGAGTATGTGATCAAGGCGGAGCTTCCCGAGGTCAAGAAGGAAGACGTGAAAGTCACGTTCGAGAACGGCGCCATCAAGATTTCCGGCGAGCGCCGTCACGAGAAAGAGCAGAAGGACGAGAACGAGATTCGCGTGGAGAGCTTCTACGGAACTTTTTCGCGTACGTTCCAGCTTCCCGAAAACATCGACCCGAAAGGGATTCGAGCGGAGCAGAAGGACGGTGTGCTGCGTGTTCGTATCCCGAAGACGCAAACCGAGGAAGCCAAGCCGGTCACGATCGAGGTGAAGTAAGGATGAGCGAGCCGAGCGGCGTGGCCGCCGGCTCGCAGCCACCGACGTCAGTTCGACAACAACAATGCGGAGCAGCACATGAGAGTGGGCGAAATCTGTCAACGCGAAGTCGTCACGATCGGCAACACACCCGATGTGGTCGAAGCGGCCAGGCTGATGCGCGAGAAGCACGTCGGCTTCCTCGTCGTGCTGCAGGAGGATGACGCGCTGCGCAGACCCGTGGGCGTGCTGACGGATCGAGACATCGTGCTGCAGGTGACGGCACCCGCGGTAGACGAACGGGATGTGACAGTCGAGGACCTGATGACACGGCAGCCGCTGATCGCGAAAGAGGACGACGATCTGAGCGAGGTCCTCCAAGCGATGCGACTCGCCGGCGTTCGGCGCGTGCCTGTCGTGGATGTGCGAGGTTCGCTGGTGGGAATCGTCGCAATCGACGACGCCATCGAGTTCATCACCGGCTTACTGTGCGACATCACGGGGTCCATCAAGAGGGGCCAGCGCCAGGAGAGGTACGTCAGACCTGCGGACCTGGTGTCGGTGTCATCGTAGAAGCGTTCGTCGTCGCCGATGAGTCTTGCAAGCGGAACCGGAGGACGCTGGGAGCATTTCGCGCACGAGGCCGACATGGGTGTGCGCGGGCGCGGCGCGACCCTCGGCGAGGCATTCGAACAAGGTGCGCTCGCGATGACGGCGCTCGTGGCCGATCTCGCGGGCATCGAGGCGCGCGAACGTGTGACGGTCGAATGCAATGCACCCGACGTCGAGCTGCTATTCGCCGAATGGTTGAACAGCGTCGTGTACGAAATGGGGACGCGGAACATGTTGTTCAGCAAGTTCAGCGTGACCATTGCACCTACGCACCTCGAAGCCGAGATGTGGGGCGAGCCCGTCGATCGAGACCGGCATCATCCGGCGGTCGAGGTGAAGGGTGCGACCTACACGGCGCTGCGCGTCGCGAATGAAGGAGGTGAGTGGATTGCGCAGACGGTCGTCGACATTTGAGCGCAATCCGCGTGCAGGCGGCACGCAAACGACAACCGATTCACACGATTCAGTAGTGGAGTAGAGATGGACGTCGCGCTCTTCAATCGCCGTTCCGAGTTTGCGTGGGAGATCGAGCCGCGCGGAGACATGCGCGTTCCGGCGGTCATCTACGCGAGCGAACAGCTCATTCGCGACATGGATGACAAGGTGTACGAACAGGCGGTGAATGTCGCCACGCTGCCGGGGATCGTCAAGGCGTCCTACGCCATGCCCGACGCTCACTGGGGTTACGGATTTCCGATCGGCGGGGTCGCCGCCTTCGATCCCGATGAAGGAGGCGTCATTTCCGCGGGCGGCGTCGGCTTCGATATCTCATGCGGCGTACGCTGCTTACATACCGGGCTCACGCGCGCGGACATCATGGCCGTACAGAAGGAGTTGGCCGACGCGCTGTTCGAGCGCGTGCCGGTCGGCGTCGGCGGCACCGGTTCGATCCGGCTCGACGACGAAGAGATGGACGCCATGCTGACCGGTGGCGCGAAGTGGGCGGTCGAGGCGGGGTGGGGACGCATCGAAGATCTCGAGCGAATCGAGGAGCGTGGGCGTGTGTCGGGCGCTGAGCCGGCGAATGTCTCGGTGCAGGCGAAGAATCGCCAGCGCAAGGCGATGGGGACGCTCGGCAGCGGTAATCATTATCTGGAAGTTCAGGAAGTGACCGCCGTCTACGATGCGAGCATCGCGGAGGCCTTCGATCTCGAAGTGGGCGATATCGTGACGATGATTAACTGCGGCTCGCGCGGCCTCGGTCATCAGATCGGCACGGAGTTCCTGAAGGAGATGGCGATCG
>JAAYXG010000793.1 GCA_012516015.1 Lysobacteraceae bacterium
AGATTCAGAACGGGCGGCTCCGCTCCATCTGCGGCCGGCTCCTCTTTCTTGCCGCACGCCGAAACCGCGACCGCGATCGAGGCGACGACGACACCAACACGCAGCTTGTCGTACATTGCGAGCTTCTCCCCATGAGGTTGGTCGATCGGCGCCAGGCGCGCCGGCGCGAAAGCGTAACGCACGCGCGGAAAGATGGGTAGCGCCGCGCGAGCGCGCGCGGCTCCACAGTCCACAGCCAGAGACGGACCTCGAGTTGAAGGGGAGTCTGGACGACCTCTGGCTGTTGTCTGTCGACTGTGGACTGCGGGCTGCCGACTGCTCAGACGTTGAGCAGCAGGTGCTCTCGCTCCCAGGAGCTGATGACCTGCAAGAAGGTCTCGTACTCGTTCTCTTTGACGGCCGCGTAAGCGATGACGAACCGCTCGCCGAGCACCTCGATGAGCGGACGGCAATCGCGCAGCAGCCGCAAGGAATCCTCTATGTTTCTCGGCAGCGAAAACGGCATGTCGTACGCGCTCCCGGTGATGGGCTCGCTCGGCTTCAAGCCTTCCACCATTCCGAGATAGCCGCACGCGAGCGACGCGGCGATGGCGAGATATGGGTTCGCATCGGCACCGGCGATCCGGTTCTCCACGCGCCGAGCGGCCGGATTCGATACCGGCACCCGCAGCCCCGCCGTGCGATTGTCGTAGCCCCACTGTGTATTGATCGGCGCCGAGTAATGCCGCGTGATCCGTCGATACGAGTTCACGTTGGGAGCGAACAAGGACATGGCCGCCGGTAAATACTTTTGGAGCCCCGCGATGTGAGAGAAGAAGAGCGCCGAGGGTCTGCCCTCCGCATCGCTGAAGACGTTCTGCCCGGTGCGCCGATCGATGATGCTCTGATGGATGTGCATGGCGCTGCCAGGCTCGCGTGCCATGGGCTTTGCCATGAAGGTCGTGTACATCTTGTGGCGCAGCGCCGCTTCCCGTGCCGTACGCTTGAACAGGAATACCTGATCGGCGAGCGACAGCGCATTCCCGTGCAGCAGATTGATCTCCATTTGGGCGGCGCCGTCTTCGTGGATCAACGTGTCGATCTCGATGTCCTGCGCCTCGCAGAACGCGTAGATGTCGTCGAAGAGCGGATCGAACTCGTTGACGGCCGCAATCGAGTACGACTGACGTCCGATCTCGGGTCGGCCGGAGCGGCCGACCGGCGGCTTGAGCGGGTAGTCGGAATCGGTATTCGGCTCGACCAGGAAGAACTCGAGCTCCGGCGCCACCACGGGTTCCCAGCCGTGCTGCGCGTAGAGGTCGAGCACGTGCTGAAGGACATAGCGCGGCGCCATCGTCACGGGACGCCCGTCGGAATAGAAACTGTCGTGCAAGACCTGTGCGGTCGGCTCGGCGGCCCACGGGACGACGCGGATCGTGTTCGGATCCGCCTTGAGAACGATGTCGATCTCGGATGGACTGATCGCGCGATCGTCGTCGGGATACTCCCCCGTGACCGTCTGCAAGAAAATACTTTCCGGCAAACGCATGCCTTCTTCTTCGGCGAACTTCTCCGCCGGCATGATCTTGCCGCGGGCGACGCCCGCCATGTCCGGAATGATGGCCTCGACTTCCGAGATGCCGTGTTCTTTGAAGAACTGTTGAATGACGCTCATACACGATGCCTCATCGCGCGCTCGCGGGCGGCATCGCCGAAGGCCGCAAAGAGGGCACGCGAAAACGGGTTATCTTGAAACTTCCACTCGGGATGCCACTGCACGGCGAGCGCGAACGAGGGAGCAGTGCGCACCCTGAACGCTTCGATGACGCCGTCGGGCGCGCGCGCCTCGACCTC
>JAAYXG010000794.1 GCA_012516015.1 Lysobacteraceae bacterium
TGGGAGCTCGGCCTCGCCGAGACGCATCAGACGCTCGTGATGAACAACCTTCGCAGCCGTATCGCGGTCGAAACGGACGGCCAACTCAAGACGGGGCGCGACGTCGTCATCGCGGCCTTGCTCGGCGCGGAGGAGTTCGGCTTCGCGACTGCGCCGCTCGTCGCGACGGGCTGCATCATGATGCGCGTCTGCCATCTCAATACATGCCCGACCGGGATCGCGACACAAGATCCGCGCCTGCGCGAGAAGTACACCGGTAAGCCCGAGCACGTCGTGAACTTCATGCGCTTCATCGCGATGGAAATGCGCGAGCTCATGGCGCAGCTCGGCTTCCGCACCGTCGAAGAGATGGTCGGGCGTGTCGACCGTCTCGAAGCGAAGAAGGCGGTCAACCATTGGAAGGCCAAGGGACTCGACTTCAGCAATCTGCTCTATCAGCCGGACGTCGATCCGAGCGTCGGCCGCTTCTGCCAGATTCCGCAGGATCATGGCATCGACAAGTCGCTCGACGTGACGAGGCTGCTCGATATCTGCAAGCCCGCGATCGAGCGCGGCGAGAAGGTGCGTGCCGAAGTGCCGATTCGCAACGTGAATCGCGTGGTCGGCACGATCACGGGCAGCGAAGTCACGAAGAAGCACGGCTCGGCGGGCTTGCCCGAGGACACGATCGAGCTCACGTTCAAGGGCTCGGCAGGGCAAAGCTTCGGTGCGTTCATTCCGCGCGGCATGACGCTCAAGCTCGAGGGCGATGCGAACGACTACGTCGGTAAGGGCCTTTCGGGCGGCAAGCTCATCATCTACCCGCCGGCGGGATCGAGGTTCAACTCGTGGGAGAACATCATCGTCGGCAACGTCGCGTTCTACGGCGCGACGAGCGGAGAGGCGTACATCGCGGGCATGGCCGGCGAACGCTTCTGCGTTCGTAACAGCGGCGTCCACGCGGTCGTCGAGGCCGTCGGGGATCATGGCTGCGAGTACATGACGGGCGGACGCGTCATCGTGCTCGGACCGGCCGGCCGCAACTTCGGTGCCGGCATGTCGGGCGGCGTCGCGTACGTGCTCGATGAGCGCGGCGATTTCAAGACGAACGCGAACAAGGACATGGTCGAACTCAACGGCCTCGATGAGCCCGAAGAGATCGCGGCAGTGCGCGCGATGGTCGAACGGCACCTCAAGTACACGGGCAGCGCGCGCGCGAAGTACGTGCTCGACAACTGGGATCGGCTCGTCCCGCGCTTCGTACAAGTCATGCCGCGCGACTACAAGCGCATGCTCGCGAGCATCGCACGCGCGCATGCGCAAGGGCTCACGGGCGACGACGCGATCATGGTCGCGTTCGAAGAAAACGCGCGCGACCTCTCGAGAGTCGGCGGCAACTGAGCGCATTGGAGCAGTCGACAGACGACAGACCATAGACGGCAGTCCCGGACAGTTCCCTCTCCCGCTACGCGGAGGAGGATCACGGTGGGGCGCCACTACGATTCACGAATGACAGGCTAGATACATGGGCAAGCCCACCGGATTCATCGAATACCTGCGCGAGTTGCCGGTCGATCGTACGCCGCAGGAACGCGTCCGCGACTGGAAGGAATTCCATCACCACCTGGAAGAGAAACGGCTGCGTCAGCAGGCAGCGCGCTGCATGGATTGCGGCGTACCGTTCTGCCACACGGGCAAACTCATCAGCGGGATGGCCTCGGGCTGCCCCGTCAATAATGTGATTCCCGAGTGGAACGACCTCGTCTATCGCGGTCTCTGGCGCGAGGCGATCGAGCGCTTGCACATGACGAACAACTTCCCGGACTTCACGGGGCGCGTCTGTCCCGCACCCTGCGAAGGCTCATGTGTGCTCGGCATCTCGGATCCGCCGGTGACGATCAAGGCAATCGAGGCGGCGATCATCGGCCGCGCTTGGGAAGAA
>JAAYXG010000795.1 GCA_012516015.1 Lysobacteraceae bacterium
CTCCACATCCGTACAGACATCGATGCCTTTGTCGCGCATCGGCTGCGCGAGCCCTTCGAGCATCGGCTTTAGATTCACGTCCAGGAGCTGCGAAGGATCGCGGGCGCGCTGCGCGCGCAAGCGCAGCTCGCGCGCCGCCTTGGTATCGCAGATGTAAAGCTCGACTCGCGCATCGAACCGCTTCGCGAGCAACTCTGCCTTTTCGAGCGAGGTGTGCTCATCCGCGGTGGGATCGACGATGACGAGGATGTTCCGGATGCGATTCATATTCGTGCCCTCAGTCGCCGACGTAGCCGTCGTCACGCATGCGCGTGCGGTCGCGTATCGGCCCATGCATTCTCGATAGATAATCCGCCAAACCCTTCATCTCGTCCGCACCGAGACTGTCGAGAAACAGAACGAGATCCGCCTCGACGTTGAAACGATGTCCATGCGCGAGCTCGCGCATTTGGCGGAGCAGGTACGAGTAGTGTTGATTGCGAAGCGACGGAACGAACCCATCGTCATCGCCTCGACCGTCTTCCGCATGGCAGGACGCGCACCATTGCCGGTACGAGGCCTCGCCGAGCGACAACCATTCGCCGGTGCCGGTCTGCGGTTTAGACAGAGGTTGCACGCCGTTCAAATAGGCGGTCAGATCGGCCCATTCCTGCGGCTCGCTCACTTCCTTCTGCGCGAGGACCGTATGCATTTCGGTCGCCGCGCGTTCGAGCTCCGCGAAATCAGCGAGCTGCTTGATCAGGTAGGAGCGACGCTGCCCGGCAAGGGCGGGAATCAGCTTGTCGGGATTGCCTGAGGCATCCGTCCCATGACACGAGGCACAATGGGCACGATACAGCTTCGATCCGCGCTCGACGTTCGGGTCGAGCTGCAGCGTGGTCTTGATGAGCTCGTCCACGCGTTCGGGCGACGCCCACGCGGTCGCGCTCACCGAGAGCGCGGCCGCCGCACCACAAAGAGCGATCCAGGTCGCGTGTCTGTGCATAACGCCGCGTGTTGTCATCATTGTTCGTGAACGACCGACACCCGACAAGAGTTCGCTCGAAGCGGATTCTTCACCATCCGTGGATCCGCGTAGTGTCGCCTCAGGGTCCATCGTGGGCGCACGAGATACTCTTGCAAAGACGCAAGGACCGAAGAGGACGCGTTCTGAAGGAATACTTGCCCGAAGGCTTACAGTTGCGCGCTTCGCGAGAGCGCTTGCTCGGGCTCGACTCTGCCGGCTTTGCTGAGCTCGTCGATCGCTTCGATGAGCGCCTGCGTATCGACGGGTTTGCTGAGGAAGACGCAAGCGGGAACGACCGTGCGGACCGAGCGCAGCACGGACGGCAGATCGCCGCTCAAGATGATGCCCGGCACCTGAGAGCCGAATCGATCCCGCAATTGCATGAGCATGTCGAGCCCGGTGTGCATGTCATCCAGATGGTAGTCGGCGATGACGACGTCCCCCGGCTGCATGGCGTTGAAGAACACCTCGGCCTCCGCGATGGAGCCCGCGCTCCTGATGTCATACCCTTCCAACTTCAAGAACAACTCCGTCGCAGTGCGCACGGACTCGTTGTCTTCGACGAGGATCAAGCGCGCCGCACCGCCCGCCGAGATCGGCGCGCTCCCGCCTTGCAGCGATTGCGGCGCAGGTGCGGAGGAGACGACGCTCTTGCGTGGAATGGCGACTTTGACTTGCGTGCCGGACCCGATGCTCGATGCGACCGTCACGGTCATGCCAAGCAGCCGCGACACCTCTCGCACGATCGCAAGCCCGAGGCCGACGCCCATTCGCTTCGCGCCGTGCGTATCGACTTGATAGTACTCGTCGAAGATGCGCTCGAGCTTGTCCGCCGGGATGCCTATCCCGGTATCGGTGACCGTGACCGTCAAGCCATCGGCATCGGCGACGCAGCCGACGTTGACGGTCCCGCGATCGGTGTACTTGACGGCATTGCCGACGAGGTTCTGCAGCAGTTGATAGAACAACGTGCGGTCCGTCGTGATGACGGCGGGTGCGGGATCGAACTGCAACGTGAGCCCCCGCGCACGCGTGGTCGCTTCGAACTCGGTTTGCAGCTCCTTGAACAGCTCGACGATCGAGACCGGAACGGGCTTCGGCTCGATTGCACCCGACTCGAGGCGGCTGACGTCGAGCAAGGCATTCAAGAGCCGCGTCATGGAGTCGATCGCGTTCTGCTGCTGCGAGAGCAGCTCGCGCACGTCGGGCGCGGCGACCACCTTCAGCATCGCGGCATTGAGCAGGCGAATCGTCTGCAAGGGCTGGC
>JAAYXG010000796.1 GCA_012516015.1 Lysobacteraceae bacterium
GTAGCCGCGCGATAGCGCCCACGCCATCCCTATGCGCAACTGAGCCGATAGCTTCCCGGGTCCCGTTTTCAGGAGCAGCGTGTTCACGCCGAGCTCGTCCTTCAAGCGCCCTGCCTCCATCGATCCGTCGGTGCTGCCGCCATCGACAATGACGATGTCGAGCCCGAAGTTGGCCGCGCGCATCGCCTGAAGCTGCTGCAGAATCCGCTCGCCCTCGTTGATTACGGGTATCAGGATGCATCGCTCGGACGTTTTCGAGCTCTCGAAACGAGCGTCGAAAGCGGGCAACTGCTCGTGGTCGAGAAGGGATGAAATCATGACTCGGTCTCACGGCCGATGAATTGCCAGGGCCCGGCTTGGGCGATTCCTGCAGCGGGCTCGCGCATCTCCACCGAGCACCAGTTGTCATAGCCATGCTCCCGCAGAAACGCGAGGTTCGCCGCATGTGGCACGACTGGATTGCTGAATCCTCCGAGGTCGGGTTCGCTGATGTGGAAGTGCCGAAGCATGGGGTGAACCTCCGGCCACAGCTCCGCAAGCACGTCACCTTCGAGGTGCATGCCTGCAGCATCGAGGTGTAAGGCGAATCCCGGGTGGTCGACGGCTTGCACGAGCTTGACCCCTTCGCGCGCGTTCACGATGAAATCGCAGCCGTAGCGGCGCGGGTTGGGTTCGATACACAGGCAACCGCCATGTTCGTCGAACAATCGCCCAAGTCGCCGAAATAGCGGCACGCAACGCTCGAGGGCCTCTTCGAACGAGAGGGAGCCACGCGTGCGTTGCTTGGGAGCTCCTAGCACCGCGACGCGCGCACCGAGCGCTTCGCCGAGCACGGCGACGTGCGCTAGGTGCTCGACGAGCGCGACCTCAGACGATGGGTCGAATAGGTGTAGGTCGGGCCTACCGAAGAGTATCGCTTGCAGCGCAGGGATCTCGAAGCCGTTATCGGACATCCAGGTACGGTATTGGCGCGCTGCTGCGGATGTCGCACCGATCCAGTCCGGCCAAATCTTGGTCGGTGCGACTTCTATACCAGCCACGCTCTGCTTACGCAGCAAGGCGAGCACGTCTGGCGAGTCATGCGGCGTCCATGCGATGTTCGAGAACGCGACCTTCATTTGGCGTTTGCCTCGCCGATGAAGCGCTCCATCGCTGCGAGGACGTCACCGCGAGACATCATGTAGCGGCCGCTCGAACCGAACGCTCTCGCATGCCGCGTGTACAGGTCGTACGCTGCCGCCGCTGTCGGCTTCCCACCGACGGGTTTCCGAGGAAAAAAACGCTCGAGAATCGTGCGGGTCTGCAGCGGCTCGGGGAAGAGGTTGACGAGCCGCAGGCCAACTTTCTCGATCGTAGCGAGATCGCGCGACAGGCGCTCGAGGGGGTACCACTGGAAGCTGCTTTCGGGGTTGATCATCTCGAGGCAATTGTCGTTGAGCAAGTCGTAGAGCACGTTCTTGCGTAGGCCCTGTCCGAAAAGCGCGGGCAGTCGCACGATCGTCGCCTCTGGAAAGCGCTCTCGCACGAACTCCTCGAACTGCAAGCGATGTGCGCCGTACGCGTGATTGGGCTGCGAACGGCAATCGAAGTCCTCGTCCGCGCCCGACGTTTGCGTATAGACGTCGATGGTGGATATCAGCACGAAGCGCGCGGCTGCGACGTCTGACAGGGCATCCATGAGCGTGCGCATGTTTGCCGCGTCCGCTTCCGGGTCCCGGTTCGCGAGCCATTTCGCGGCGGGTAGGCCGGCGCAAACGATCCGGTCGAAGCTACCGCCGCGTAGCTCGTCCAGATTGCTCCGATTGATCTTTACATCGAAGGGCTCCGTCGCGGCCAGCGTGCTGCCGACGAATCCCGTATAGCCGATCAAAGCGCTCCTCAAGCTTGAACCTCCACGTTTAGCTGATCGCGGTGCGTCTGCACCGTGCTGCAAAACTCCTCGGCGATCTCGTACTGTGGTCGTCGTGCGCCGTCATCTAGCA
>JAAYXG010000797.1 GCA_012516015.1 Lysobacteraceae bacterium
TGAAAATCTGAATGACGCCGCCGATGGCATCGGAGCCGTACAGACTCGAGCGCGGTCCACGAATGATCTCGATGCGCTCGATTTGATCGACGGGGATATATTCGAACGGCGTCGTGCCGCTCGTCGCCGAGCCGACGCGAACACCGTCGACGAGCACCAGGACCTGTTCGGCATCGGCCCCGCGCAAAAACACGTTCGACAGCTTGCCGAGCCCGCCTGCGTTCGCGACGGTGAGGCCGGTTTCGCCTCGAAGCAGGTCTTGAACCGAATGCGCTCCGCGCCGTTCGATATCCGTGCGCGTGATGACGGATACGGCGCCGATCACGTCTTGAATCGGTTGCTCCACGCGCGCCGCCGTCACGACGATTGCGTCGTTGCGGTCCTCGGCTGCAAGGGCTTGGAACGAAAGAAGCGATATGGAGGCGACAGCGAGAGCTGCGCCCGAACGATGGAACTGCATGATCGAACTCCCCATGCACGCCCGCATGGCTGTCGTTGTGAGAACAGCAAGCGGCAGGGGAGGGGCGCCTCGGCGCACATTCATCGCCCGCCGCGATGCTCGGTACGTCCGTAAGGCCGGTCTCCGGGCTCTCGAGTGACCCTCTGGAGGGTCATTCGTATCACCTTCCCACGTCTTCGACGCAGTGGCTCGAGAGAGGATCTCTTGATACGAATTTGACTCGAATACCGTTGCGGGGGCAGCGCCGGAATGATCGATCGACGACGAACCGGCTTCCCGTTTATCGCATCCGAAGATGCGATCACCTTGCGGTGGCGCGAATGTAGGGAAGCGACGGGAGCGCGTCAAGCGAGAAGCGCTTCAAGGCGAGTTATGGCTTGCAGTGACGTACCGCCGCTGACAAAGTGCTGCCCCGCTGATCGTTAGATTCGGACCCACAGATGTCGCACTCACCTTTCCTGTCCGCCGCCCTCGACGCCGCTCGCGCCGCCGCCGAAGTCATTCGCCGCTACTACCAGCAGAATGTCGCCGTCACGATCAAGGCGGACAAGTCGCCGGTCACGCAGGCCGACGTCGAAAGCGAGCGGGTCATTCGGGACATCATCTCGCAGCGATTTCCTGAGCACGGCTTCTACGGCGAGGAAACCGGGCAGAGCGCAATGGATGCCGAGTATCTGTGGCTCGTCGATCCGATCGACGGAACGAAAGCGTTCGTGCGCGAATATCCCTTTTTCTCCACGCAGATCGCGCTGATGCAGCGCGGACGATTGATCGTCGGCGTGTCCTCCGCCCCGGTCTACGGCGAGCTCGCCTACGCGCAACTCGAGCATTCCGTTTCGGGCGACGGTCTACAGCCTACAGTCTGCGGCCAGAGCGCGGTCTTGAACGACCGCGCGATTCGCGTGAGCGACATCGATTCGATCGAGGCATGCGCGATTTCGGCAGGCAACTTGAAGACACTGGCCCGCGGACCTCAATGGAGTGCCTACGGAAAGCTCATCGCGAGCGCGAGCCGCATTCGCGGCTATGGCGATTTCCTGCACTACCATTTGCTGGCGTCGGGCAAGATCGACGTCGTCATCGAATCCGACGTGAACATCCTCGACATCGCCGCCCTTGCGGTCATCGTCGAAGCCGCTGGCGGGAAATTCAGCGATCTCGAAGGCAAGCCGATCGGTCTCGAGACGACGACGGTTCTGGCCACCAATAAGATTTTGCATGGCGACGTGCTCAGCGCTCTGCAAGCGTCGTGATTCGTGACTCGTGATCCGTGACTCGGAAGAAGCGCCCTGGGCGCTCTTGCTACCGCGAATCACGGATCACGAGCATCCCATGACGAACGTCCGGCCGCCGTCCCAGCTCACCTCTCTCACCGGCAATCCGTACAGTTTTTCCATCGATGCAGGTGTGAGCACTTCGGCCGTGTCCCCGTAGACCCATTGGCCATTGCCGAAGAGCAGGAGCACGCGATCCGCAAAGCGGGCGGCGAGCGTCGCATCGTGGAGCGTCATGATGATCGTGCGGCCGATCGCGGCCTTCGCGCGCATGAGGTGCAGAAGATCGATCTGATGATGCGGGTCGAGATGATTGGTGGGCTCATCGAGCAAGTAAATGGCCGGATCCTGCGTGAGCAGCGCCGCGAGCGCGACGCGTCGGCGTTCGCCGCCCGATAAGGTCATGACATCGCGCTCTTCGAGCCCCGCGAGTTGCACGGTCTCGAGAGCAGTGCGTGCGATTGCACGGTCCTCGTCGCTTTCCCACTCCCAGAATCCAAGGTGCGGATGGCGTCCGACGAGCGCGGCCTCCAGTACCGTGGAGGGGAATGTATCTTCGGTGGTCTGCGTGAGGAGACCGAGCGCGCACGCGCGCTCGCGTCGCAGCCGAGCCGTGAGGGGTACTCCATCCAGGCGCACTTCGCCGGATTGCGGCAGCCGCAAACCGGCAAGCGTGTGTATCGACAAAGTCTTGCCGCTGCCGTTTCTGCCCAAGACCGCAGTCACTTGACCGGGCTCGAATGCGACGTCGAGCCCTTCGACCAACACGCGCTCTGCAACTGCGACGTTCAGTTCCGCACACGAGAGTCGCGAGTTGCGCGTGTTCGCCGGTGCTGCGATATCGGCGGTGCGCATCAGTCGACCCAGCCGATTTCGGTAGCCGTCAAGGGACCGACCCGAACCCGGTTGAGCGATTGCGGAATCTCGGCGCGGTTCGGCGTGATCGGAATCCGCCCGCCCATCAACTCCGCATAGCGCTGCGGGTGCAGCGGCTCGCGCTCGGGCTCCGCATAGCCGACCGGATAGAGGGGCAGGTTCGTCGCCGGATCGTATTTGTCGATTGCGCCGAGCGTGTGCAACAGCTCGTGCGCGATGACCGCATCGTTCGAGCCCATCAGGGTGCGATGCGCGAACGCATGAACGATGCCGAAGAGGCCTTTTTGTATGCCGACGGAATGGGGAAGCGCCTGCGAACGTTTGGGATCATGGAAGAGCACGAACAATTTGACGTCGGGCGGCACCCCTTGCGGATCCTCCGTCGAACGCCACGCCCAGTAGCGCGTACGCAGGCTCCACCATGCGATCTTGAGCGCGCCGGGCGACTCGCCGACCGCGGGCGGAAGCTCGCGGATCTGCTGGCCGAGGAAGAACCGAACGGGCGTCTCGAGCTCGACCTCATAGCGCCTCGCCTCGCTCGCGAAGAACGCCTCGAGCGCTAGGAA
>JAAYXG010000798.1 GCA_012516015.1 Lysobacteraceae bacterium
AAGCCGGAAGCAATCGTGTGTGTTTCGGCGCATTGGTACATGCCTGGCACCGCCGTCACGGCGATGACGCAGCCGCGAACGATTCACGACTTTGGCGGCTTTCCGCGCGCGCTCTATGAAGTTCAGTATGCTGCGCCTGGCGCGCCCGAGCTCGCGGCGCGCATCCGCGAGCTGCTTTCGCCGATCGCGGTGAGCATGGATCAAGAATGGGGGCTCGATCACGGCACGTGGTCCGTGCTGATGCACGTGTATCCGAACGCGGACGTTCCGATCGTGCAGCTCAGCATCGACGAGACGCAGCCGGCGATATGGCACTTCGAAGTCGCAAAGAAGCTCGCACCGTTGCGAGACGAGAACGTGCTCATCGTCGGGAGCGGCAATCTCGTGCACAACCTGCACACGTATGCGTGGGGCCGCCGCGAAGTCGAGCCTTACGACTGGGCCGTGCGGTTCGAGGCGCTCGCACGGCAAACGATGCTCTCCGGGGATTTCAGCGCGCTCATTGAATACGAGCGTCTCGGACGTGACGCGATGCTGTCCGCCCCGACGCCCGATCACTATTTGCCGCTCCTCTATGTGCTCGCGCAACACCAACCGACGGAAAGCGTGACATTCCCTATCGAAGGGTTCGATGGGGGCTCGATCTCGATGTTGGCGGTGAGGGTTGGATAGACGGGTGGACGTGTAGGCGTGCGGACGTGTAGACGTCTCGGAATTTCTGATCCTTCTTTCTGACGTCTACACGTCCACACGTCCACAGTATCACTCGCGCGCCCGCTCCCTCTCGAGCCGCGCGTTCAGACGCTCGCGCGCGCCTTGCGCATACGCTCGACAGCCGTTTGGATCGGTCAGCGCATTGGCCTCTCCGTTCTTGCGCCTTTCGACCTTCTCCCAGAATCCGGTCCCTTCCGGATGGGCGCTGATGACGATGTCGCAGGAGAGCTTTTCGATTCTGTCGATGCTGGCACGCAGATCCGCCGCGGCGTTCGGGTAGCGCGGATCGCCGCTGTATCGGAAATCGTCCGCCGAGACCGCGTTCAGGCTATCGGCGTACACCACATCGAGACAGCGCTCCCGCTCGCACGAACGCCACGTCCAACTCGTGCCGCCCGGGGTATGACCCGGCGTGTAATGAACGGTGATCTTCGTGGAGCCGATCTCGATGGAGCCGCGATCGGGTAGGACCTTGGTGTTCGCGACGGCGGGAAAGGGCGTAATCACGGTGTACTGAGGATCATCGGGACCGCCTCGACCTTTGCTGAGCGCCGCCGCCCCTGCGGGACTCGACAATACGGTCGCGCCGCTCGCCTCTTGGATCGCAGCGATGCCGCCCGAGTGATCGAAATGCGCATGCGAATTCAACACGTATTTGATGTCGCGCGTATCGAAACCGAGCCCGCGAACGTTTGCGAGCAGATCAGAGGCAGCTTCGGGCACCGTGCCGTCGATCACGACGTGTCCTTCGGAGGAAACGATCAAAACGGCACTCAATCCCCGCGTGCCGATGTAGTACGTGTTACCGTATACGTGAACCGGCGCTTCGCGCTCGTACCAGCTTCGCGGCCAAGACACCTCTTTCGCGTCTGCCGCGAATGCACCGGCGCATGCAAGCGCGTTCGAGGCAACAATAACTAACGTCCATCGTACAAGTATCATTGATCGCTCCCGTTGCATCGTGCACACGACGCTGGTAGGCGGTGTCTTCTCGAACGCGGATAGTACAGGGGCCGTGACGCCTAGGTCAGCAGGGAACAGTCGAGCCGAGGCAAGCGTCAAGCGACATGACCTTCGTTCCGTTTTCCCTTCGGTTGCCACGGTGATTTGCCGGACCCTCGCATCTGCAACGGCGTGCTGCATAGGCGCCCTCCTCTGCTTCGTCACTGGCTTGGATTTCGCTCGAGCCGCCACGGTCGAGATCGATATCGACGGACTGGAGGAGGAGCTCAGAGATGCGGCGCTCGCGAGTCTCGACCTCAGACGGTTTGCCGAGCGCGAGATCACCTCGACGCAGGTTCGTCGCTTGTTCGAGCGCGCCGACGAGCAGATCAAGAAGGCCATGCAGCCCTATGGGTACTACAACGCGACGGTCGAGAGCGAGCTGACCGAAAAGACGCCCGAGGCATTCTTCGCGAACTTTCGCGTCGAGCTAGGGCCTCCCGTGCTCGTGCGTACGTCCGATGTGCGCATTCTCGGCGATGCCGCTGAGCTGGGCGACATTCGTAGAGCGCTCGATGCGTTCGCGCCCCGAGTCGGCGAGCCGCTGAATCACGTGACGTACGAGAACAGCAAGACGGCCATCGACACGCAGCTCAAGGCGCTCGGCTATTTTGCGTCCGAGCTCGTCGAGCACCGCGTCGAGGTTGTGCAGTCCGCGAACACGGCGGATATCCGCCTGCAATGGAATAGCAACAATCGCCACCGATTCGGCCCCGTCTCCTTTTCCGATTCGCAGTTTCCCGAAAGCTTTCTGCAGCGCTACGTACCGTGGAAGGAAGGCGACCCTTACTCGGCAGTCGAGCTTCTCACGCTGCAGCAGCGGCTCGTCGATGCCGACTATTTCTCGACCGTGTCGGTACAGCCGGATTTGGAGAAGCTCGAAAACGATCAGGTCCCGATCGAAGCGCTGGTCATCCCGGCGAAGCGCACCGTCTATACGGCGGGGGTCTATGTCAGCACGGATACGGGACCTGGCGTACGGCTCGGGTTCGACCGCCGCTGGGTGAACAAACGCGGGCACAAGCTCGGCGGGCAGATCGAATACTCGCAGCGCTTGCAGCAAGCCGCCGCGAGCTATCGTATTCCCGTGCCCGACGAGCAGCGAATGTATACGTTCAGCGGCGGCTATCGGGATGAGGAGACGGATACGAGCCGTTCACGGATGGCGCGCTTGTCCGGTACGCAGATCACCGAACAATGGAATGACTTTACCCGGACGCTGGGTCTGCACTACTTGAACGGCGACTTCGAGATCGCGGACGAGGAGCGCTCCACGAACTTGCTCTTTGCGGAAGGCCTCCTCACGCGCAAACGCGCCGATGACCTTCTGTTCCCCACGCGCGGTCTGTCGCTGCTCTACGGCTTGAGAGTCGCGGTCGAGCAGGTCTTGTCCGATACGTCGCTCGCACAAGTACGCGCCGAGGCAAAGTGGATTCGCCCCGCGGGCGACCGCGGACGACTCCTCTTCCGCGCGGCGGCGGGCGCGATGGTCGTGGACAATTTCGACGCGTTGCCTCCCGAGCTGCGATTCTTTGCAGGCGGCGATCGCTCGGTGCGCGGCTTCGACTACCAGGCGATCGGGGAGACGAATGCCGAAGGCGGCGTCATCGGCGGCAAGTATCTGACCGTGCTCAGTGCGGAGTACGAGCACTATTTCCTCGAGAACTGGGGCGCCGCCGTCTTCGTCGACGCGGGAGATGCGTACTCCTCTGATCTCGATGCGAATGTCGGAGCGGGGCTCGGCCTTCGCTGGCGCTCTCCGGTCGGGCTCGTACGACTCGACCTTGCCGTGCCCGTGGTGAGCGACCTCGAAGAGGGCCTCCGCGTGCACCTCGTCATCGGCCCCGACCTATGAAGCGGCGCTGGTTGCATTGGACCTTCGGTACGGTCGGCGGGATTCTGCTGCTCCTCGTGCTCGGCGTGCTCTGGCTCTTGAATACGCAGACGGGCACGCGCGCGGCATTGAACGTCGCTCAGAACGTCATGGGAGGAAAACTCGAGATCGCAACGAGCGAAGGCACGATCGCGGGGCCGCTGACTTTGTCGGGCGTGCGCTATGTAGACCCGGCAAGCGGGCTGGATGTCGCGCTGAAGCGAGTGCACCTCGATCCAGCCTTGCTCGAGCTCTTCGGCATGCGCGTGCATGTCGTAAATGCGGAAGTCCAAGGCGTCAGCGTGATGCTCGGCGAATCCGCGGAGCCGAAGACTGAGCAGGAGCCGAGCGAGCCGTTCACATTGCAAGCGCCGATCGATCTCGTCGTCGAGCGCTTCATGCTCAGCGACGCGGTCGTCAGTCGAGCGGAGGCGGAGCTCGTTCGCGTCGAGAGCGCCGAATTCGTCGGGAGCTGGGTCGACAAGAACATCGCGGTCGAGCGCCTCGAGGTCACCTCGCCAGACGGCGAGATCGAGTTCCGCGGCACGCTGCGCGAAGCGCAGACCTATGTCGGAGATGGCTCCGGTCGTTTTCGCTGGCGCGTGGGCGAATCGACCTATGCCGGAACCCTGCAAGCGAACGCGCAAGGGCACGACGCGGGGTTAAACATCGTGCTCACGGCCCCCTTGGGCGCGACGCTCAATGTCGCCCTGGAGCAATCCGACGCCTTGCCATGGAAGTTCGTGCTCGGCGTTCCCTCCTTCGATCCGCGCGATGAGCTCATGCCCGACTCATCGCTTGAAAGTCTGGCGGCGGACGTGCGCGGCGAAGGCACGCTCGAGCGCGGTGTCGCGAGCGGCGAGATCGTGATCAACGGCGAGCCTCTGCGCATTGAGCGTATCGCTTTCGAGCGTGCCGAAGAGGCGCTCGACGTCATGCTGCAAATGCTCGTCGGCGGCGGCACGCTGCAAGCTGAGAGCACCGTGCGGCTCGCTGCCGAGCCTGTTGCCGCAAAAGCCGATGCGCGCTGGAGCGACATCGCGATTCCGGCGCAATGGGTCGGCCAAGTGCTGCACACGGAAGGCGCGCTCGCGTTCGAAGGGAGCGCGGACTCGTACCGTGCGACGGGAGATTTGCGGGTTGGCCCGCCCGATCGTCTTGCCGAGATCGAGCTGGCACTCAAAGGCTCATCTTCGTCCGTGCAGCTCGAACAATTCGACCTCGTTCAGCGCGACGGGCGCCTAGCCGCGTCGGGCACTGTCGAGCTCGAGCCCCAGATCGGCTGGTCGCTCACGGCAACCGCCACCCGCTTCGATCCTGGGCATTTCGCCACCGCGTGGCCCGGCAATCTCAACTTCGAGCTGACCACGTCCGGCGCGATCGAGGAAGGAGGTCCGCGAGCGGAGCTACTGTTGCGCAATCTCGGCGGAAAGCTGCGCGGTCGCGCGGTCTCCGGCCGTGCGGATGTGAAGCTCGCCGCCGACAAGAATCTGTTTGGCGAGGCCGAGCTACGTTCGGGCGCGAGCCGCCTTCGCCTGGACGCGAAACTGGGCGATGTGACGGATGCGATCGCCCGCATCGAGATACCCTCCCTTGACGATTGGGTACCGAATGCGGGCGGTGCGCTGCACGGGACGTTCTCTGCGCTGGGCCAATGGCCGGACATTACGATCGACGGGCAAGCGCGGGCCACCGATCTCAGCTTCGGCGAGATGCGTGCGGAAGTGCTCCAGCTCAACTTGGACGTCTCCAATCCGACCGAGCCGGACGGATACGTCGAGTTACGCATGCGCGATGCGAGCGCGTCAGGCCTGAAGATCGAGCGTCTTCGAACGAGCGCCTCCGGCAACACGGAGGCCCATTCGCTCGAGCTCGTTCTCGAAGGTGCGCCCCTCGGTGCCGAGCTATCGCTCGACGGTTCGCTCTCCGACACGGGGTGGATCGGCACGGTGGAGCAGCTCGTGCTCGACATTCAGGATGCGGCGCGGCTCGCGCTGCAGGCGCCTGTACAGATCGAGCATTCGAAAGAGCGCACGCGTGTGTCGGAAGCGTGCTTCGCCGACGGCGACATTCGATTGTGTCTGGACGGCGCGATGCAGGCCGATGGGTCTCTCGATGCCCGCTACTCGCTCGCGAACGTTCCGCTCGCACTGGCGAATGCCTTCGCATCGGCCGATTCGACGCTCGCGTTCGATGGCATGCTCCGCGGCGAAGGCAACGTGCAACGCAATGCTGCAGGAGAGCTCAGGGGGGCCGCTCGCATCGAATCGGATCGCGCCGAGATCGCCCGCACGATCTCGGACTCCGATGAGACGCAGGTGCTGCTCAGCATCACGGATTTGAGTATCGCTGCCGACCTCGATGTCGATCGCGCTCAGGGAACCATCGACGCGCGGCTCAACGATACCGGATCTTTGCAAGGCCAAGTCTCACTTGCGGGTTTATCCGCACCAAGCATGCAGCTCGACGGCTCATTGTCTGCAGCGCTGCCGAGCATCGCCGTTGTCGAGCTGTTCGCACCCCAACTTGCGAACGTGGCCGGAGCCGTGGATCTGCGCGCCGACATCGCAGGCACAAGCGACGACCCGCAGGTCACGGGCGAGCTGAACGTGACGGATCTCGCGGCGGACATTCCGGAGTTCGGGCTGCAGCTCAGAAACGGGCGATTCGCCGCGACGCCGCGCGCGGATCGCGCTTTCGAGATCGACGGCAGCATCGAATCGGGGAAAGGTCAACTCACGTTCGAAGGGCTTGCTCGACTCGATGGGCCGTCCGCGCTCTCCGTCGACGGCAAACGATTCCTTGCCCTAGACATGCCGGGCGCGCGTGTCGTGATCGAACCGGCTCTCGAGATCGAGCATGTCTCGGAACGTGTGACGATCAAAGGCGAGGTCACGATCCCCGAGGCCACCATCAACGTGCAGGAGTTGCCCGGGGGCGGGGTCAGCGGCGCGAAGGCGTCCTCCGACGTCGTCATCATCGACGCCGAAACGCAGGAGCAAGCCGAAGCACAGCAACTCCCCATCTACGCGGACGTCCGAGTGATCCTAGGCGACGATGATGTCGAGCTCAGCGGTTTCGGCTTGGTCTCCAATATCGAGGGTCAACTCGCCGTGCGGGAAAGACCCGGCGTGCCGACGACGGGTTCGGGCGAGATCCGCGTCGGCGGAACCTACAAGGCCTATGGCCAAGACCTCACGATCGAGCAGGGAAGTCTGCTGTTCGCGAATACGCCGCTCGACAATCCGAATCTGCGCATCGTAGCGACGCGCCAAGTCGGCGAAGTCACCGCGGGCCTGCGAATCACCGGCGAAGCACAGAATCCGGTGCTCACGGTGTTCTCGAATCCGGAGATGGGTCAAGCGGATGCACTCTCGTACTTGGTCGCCGGTAAGCCGCTCGATCAAATTGGTCAGAATGAAGGCGAAGGTGACGCGCTGCAGACGGCGGCGAGGTCCTTGGGCACGGCTGCGGGCGGGCTCCTTGCGAAGAATCTCGGCAGGCGCTTCGGCGTCGACGAGATCGGCATCAAAGACAACGAAATGATCGGCGGCTCCGCCTTCACGATCGGCCAGTACCTCTCGCCTCGCCTCTTCCTGAGCTATGGGGTCGGCCTTTTCGAACCCGGAGAGGTCGTCACCTTGAGGTACCGGCTGACGGAAGCGCTCGGCGTTCAGATCGAGAGCGGCACCGAGGAATCGCGAGCGGGACTTCAGTTTCGGATCGAGCGCTGATCGCCCGGCCGACCTAGGGCGAAATGATCGCGTCTTCGAGCGGATGCGACACGACCTTGCCCGGCGTCACGATCGTGCCGAGGTAAAGCATCGCGACGATGTGATCTTCGGGCAGCAGGCCGAGCGCTTTCTTCACTTCCGCATCGTATGCCGCGGCGCCGGTCTTCCACATGACGCCATACCCGAGCGCATGTGCTGCGAGGAACATGTTCTGCACGCCCGCTGCAACGGAGGCGACCTGCTCGATCTCCGGGATCTTGCCTTTCGCAATGCGTGCGGCCGCCACGACGATCGTCGGTGCGCGCATGGGTTTGGCGCGTTCGGCGTCGAGCTGCGCCTGCGTTGCCTGCGGCGCTTTCCTTTGCAATAGCTCGGCCATCGCATCCGCAAGCGTCGAGCGTGCTTCGCCTTCCAGCACGACGAAACGCCACGGCTTCAGGCGGCCGTGATCCGGCGCACGCATCGCCGCGCGCAGAATTTGCTCGAGGTGTTCTCGAGTCGGCCCCGGCGCCGAGAGCTTCAACGCCGAAGCTCGCGATTGAATGCCTTCGAGCAACTCCATTAGATCGACCTCACTTGCATGGCGAGGTGCAGACGATCGCCGCGCGGCGTCGACATGGAGATATCGACACCGTTCTCGACCGGCCACGTGCGCGCGAGCGCCTGAGAAGGCAGATAGACCGGCAACTTGAACTGCGTATCGATCTGCATGCGGCCGTTCGGAAGCTGCGGCGCCGCCGAACCGAGGCAACGGCCCAGTGACCACATGCCGTGAGCGACCGCCTGCTTGAACCCGAACATGCTCGCCGTTCTCGCCGTCAGATGAATGGGATTGAAGTCTCCCGAGATGCGCGCGTAACGCCAACCAGTGTTCTCACGGATATCGAGCGTCTCCATCGAGACGCCGGTCTCGGGATGTGTCGAGCGTTCGATCGTCGGACGCTTGGCGCCTTCTTTCGGCGTGGAGGACGTCCCGCGCGCGAACATCGTGCTCACTTCCTCCCAAACGAGGCGGCCCTGCTGTTCGTAGCGGGTCGTGAAATCGTATTCCTGGCCGAAATCGGTCACGCGCATCGTGTCGAACGCGACGCTCAAGCGCAGCGAAGCCGAGGCGTCGACGGGCTCGAGCACACGAATCGTATTGCGTAGGTGGATGAGCCCGAGCACCTTCACGGGAAATTGCTCGACCGTGAAGAGCTGCATGTGCAGCGGCATCGCCACGACGTGCAAATACGCGGGCGGCAGCCCGCGATCGAGCGGCGCGGCGCAGATTTCGCCGTAGCGCTGCAGATGTCCGCTCGCAAGCTGGACGTTCTCGACGATGAGCTCCACCGGCTGAATGACGGTCCCGGCAGGCGCGACGTACGGCTTTTTGCCGAACACCACCTTGGCGTACGCCGGCACCATCGAAGGGAGCCTGGCAAAACGGATCTTCGTCGCTGCTGACATCAGGAGACTTTAGGGAACGGTTTGGTCGATGATGATATGCAAAGTGCCGCTGTCTTTGCCAAATTCGAAGGTCGCCGCACCGAAGAAATCGCCGCTGCGTGCTTGCGGGCTTCCGGAACGAGACAGGCGCGCGACGACTTCGACGCGCTGCACGGAGGCGATCGTGCGTGTCGGCAACATGGCATCCGCTTCGGTCAACCGAACGGTCAATGGCACGGCGGTTGAGTCGTATCGTTGAACTGCGAGCGGCGGACCGCCTGCGGGATCGCGTGCGAGCACGAAGAGCGGCACGGCCCCGTCGAGCTGTTTCTCGATGGCGGGCGCGATCGTCACCGATACCTCGATCGTGCGTTGCGCGGGCCCGCCTTCGGTCGTCTTCGATTCGAGCTGCGCGGGTGGCACCGCTTCGCCGATCTGCACGTTCAGATCGTCGATCTGTCGTTGCAAGACGGCTTGGATCTCAGGCGGCGGGTTTTGCGCGAGCAGCGCCTGCAATCGATCGCGACCCTTCGGCAAATCGCCGGACTGCAGCGCCGCGACGGCACCGTACCACAATGCTTTCGGATGATTCGGCGCCCGAGCGAGCGCCGCTTCGAAGAGCTGCCCCGCCCTGCCCTCGAGCGTGTTCGGATCGTTCAGGAACAGCACCTCGCCCAGGCCGACGACCGCTTCGACGTTCTCGCCCTGGGTGAGCTCATACGCGCGCTCATAGGCTTCGATCGCCTGCGGCACTTGCTCGAGCGCCGCGCGAGAGCGGCCCAATAGGAGCCAACCATCGACATCGTGGGGATTCTGGGCGAGACGCTCTTCGAGTTGTCGCAACGCCTGATCCGTCTGGTTTGCTTGCGCCTTCTCCCGCTCCGCCTCGTCCCAGTTCCAGTTGCTGAGCACCGCATAGAGACCGACGGCAATTGCCGGAAGCAGCACGCTCACGACGACCATCGATGTGCGGCGCTCCGTCTTGCCGGCTTCATCGGCCGGTGCGCGCCACAGGGGAACGAGGATCCACAACAGCGCCGCCGCGGTCATGGCGGCGCAAACGACGACGAAGGCGGTCACGAAGCACCCAATCCAGGATCGACGGGATCGTCCTCGGGCAAGCGCGACTTGCGCAAGATGACCGTGATCGCCACTCCGACGCCGCCGAGCACGAGCAGAATGGGCGCAGCCCACAAAAGCACAGTGCGCGGCGCGAGCGGCGGCTTGTACCGAACGTAATCGCTGTACCGGTCGGTCATGTATTGCATGATCTCATCGTCGCTCTTCCCTTCTGCAATGAGCTCGCGCAGTTGGCGGCGCAAATCGACCGCGAGCGATGCGTTGGAATCGAAGATCGTCTCGCTCCGACATTGCAGGCAGCGAAGCTCGCGCCCGAGTCGCTCGTAGCGCGCCTGAAGTGCGGGATCTTCGAACGCCGGGCCCGCGTCGATCGCCTGAGCGGCCTGCACACAGAACACGAGCATCAATGCGACGACGATCGCTCTCATCCGCCTGTGCTCCTCGACGGTGCGATCTTCGGCAGGAAGTCCCGCTCCCACGCGGCCATATCGATGGGTCCGGTGTGTTTGTGAATGACCGTTCCGTGCTCGTCGATCAAGAATGTCTCGGGTGCGCCATAAACGCCGAGGTCGATCGCCGTCTTCCATAGCTGATCGAACACACTGACGTCGTACGGGTCGCCGAGCTCTCGCAGCCAGCGCAAGCCGAGCTGCATCTCGCTCCAGACGTCCTCGAGCGGCAGCGGCTCGCCTTGCTTGTCCACGAGCGCACCTTGGGGCACGGTGAGCCCGATCATCGGGACCGCTTTGCGGCTCGCGATCTTCATGAGCTCCGGGTGCTCCACCTGACACCCTACGCACCACGGACCCCAGACGTTGACGACATACTTCTGTCCGGCGAGATCCTTGCTCGAGATTACCTGCGTCGGATCATCCAGGCGCGGGAGTGACCATTCGGGTGCCGGTTTGCCGATGAGGGGCGAAGGCAGCGTCTGCTTGTCGCGTCCCAGGCCCGCGAAGAAGAAGGCAATCAGAACGCCGAAAATGCCGACCGGAAGCAGGTAGCGCCACATACGCGAGCCTTACGCCGGCTTGGCATCAGCAGCGGCGGCGGGGCTCGTCGCTTCCGCCGCTACGCGTTGGCGATAGCGCCGATCGCAAGCGGCGATCAAGCCGCCGAGCGCCACGACAAATGCACCCAGCCAGATGAAACGGACCATCGGTTTGTATTGCAGACGCAGGCTCCACGCGCCGTTGCCGAGCGGCTCGCCCATCGCGGCGAACAGATCGCGATTCCACGCGCCGGCGATGCCTGCTTCGGTCATCGGGTTCTGTTGCACGCGGTAGATGCGCTTCTGCGGATGCAGCATCGCGACCCGCTCGCCGTCGCGCGTGATGACGATCTCGCTTTCGATGGCTCGATAGTTCGGGCCCTCGACTTCACGGAGCGAATTCATCGTGAAGACGAACCCCGCATGCTCCGTGCTCTGGCCCGGCGCGAGGCTCAAGTCGGCTTCTTCTTTGTGAGATTCCACGATCGTCGCGCCGAGGATGAATAAGGCGAGCCCGAAGTGAGCGATGCTCATTCCGAGGACGCTTGCCGAGAGGCTCTGGCGCTTGCGTAGCCGCTGCAGCGGCTCGATGAGCGATGAGAAAGCGATCCAGAGCGC
>JAAYXG010000799.1 GCA_012516015.1 Lysobacteraceae bacterium
CACGCCCAAGCAACGGATGAGTCGGCCACGCTCGAGCAGCAACAAAGCGTCGATGAAATCGTCATCACCGGCAGCCGCATCCGCGGCGTCGCGCCGGTCGGTTCGGCGATGATCTCGCTAGGACGCGCAGAGATTGATGCCTCCCCGGGCATCACGGCAGTCGATCTGTTGCGCGAGGTCCCGCAGGTCGTCAATCTAGGCAATGACGCCTCGCACCGTGGGGTCCAAGGCGGCCAGGCTAATACCCGCTTCGCAAGCGGCGTCAATCTACGCGGCATCGGCCCGAACGCGACCTTGTTACTTGTCGACGGCAACCGCATGCCGTCCAGTGGCAACCTAGTACATTTCGTCGATCCTTCGGTGATTCCGACGGTCGCGCTGCAACGCATGGAGGTCGTCGCCGACGGCGCCTCGGCGGTGTACGGATCTGACGCCGTTGCCGGCGTGGTCAACATGATCCTGCGCGATGATTTCCAGGGTGCCGAAACGAGTGTCCGCTTCGGTGTTGCAGATGACTACGACAAGCGTCAGATCAGCCAGCTCTTCGGCTTCGGCTGGGAGAGCGGCAACCTCATGCTTGCCTACGAGAACTCTTTCAACATCAATCTCGTCGGCGGCGATCGCAGCTGGTACACATCGGACCAGACCCCGCGAGGCGGCCAAGACTATCGCTCCGCCTACTGCAACCCGGGCACGCTGATCGTGGGCGGCGTGCGCTATGCCATCCCCGCCGGCCAGGATGGCACGGCGCTCGATCCCTCGCAGCTCGTCCCGAACACTGAGAATCTTTGCGACGACATCCGTAACACAGACCTGCTGCCGCGCTCTGATCGACACAGCGTCATCGTCAAAGGGACCCAGGAACTGACCGACAGAGTGCGTCTTAACACCATGGGCTTTTACTCAGAGCGCGATTTCCGCATCCACGGATATCTCGACACCAGCCGTGCGAACGCCGCGCTCCTGGTACCCAACACCAACCCGTTCTTCGTGAGCCCCGATCCAAGCGCCACCTCGGTGACGGTAAACCATCTGTTTCCGGAAGAGTTTGGCCTCTCGACGAATTACGGCACGTCGGATTCCTGGATCGGTATTGCGGATCTCACGGCGGATCTATTCGCGGACTGGCGCGGTGTACTCAAAGGGTCTTACGGCGAATCAAAAGACTTGATCAAAACCGGCAACGCAATCATCACGCCTGCATTGAATGTGGCACTGCGTAGCAGCGATCCCAACACTGCGTACAATCCATTCGGTGATGGCAGCGGGATGAACCCGGCCGTGCTCGATTCCATTCGCGGCGAGCAAGTAGCCGACGTCCGCCATCGATTGATCACGGCATCGCTGGAAGCCAACGGTACGCTCTTCGAGCTACCGGCGGGTCGTGTCGCGCTCGCCGTGGGTGCCGAGCACCGCGAGGAGCGCTACGGTGTGGACACCCTTCGCACCGATGGCTCACGCAGCGTCGATGTGTCCGACCGCGAAGTGCAAAGCGCCTATGCCGAGCTGTTCATCCCCATCTTGCGCGGCGTGACGCTCATCGACAGTCTCGATGCTTCGCTCGCCATTCGCTACGACCGCTACAACGACTTCGGCTCCACCACGAACCCGAAGTTCGGCGTGAACTGGTCGCCCACACCGGGGCTAACAATGAAGGCGAGCTATGGCACGTCCTTCCGCGCCCCGAGTCTCTCGGAAATCAATGCCACACCGACCATCTTTCAGCGCGTGCTCGCCGATCCACTCTCTCCCACCGGCCAGTCGAC
>JAAYXG010000800.1 GCA_012516015.1 Lysobacteraceae bacterium
CGAGCGCGGTTTCGCGCAGGGCCGTGGACGTAACGACGATCTCTTCCGGTTGAGTCTCTTGTGCGTGGGGCGAGTGACCCGCGAGCATCGCAAGCGATGCGATGCCGAATATTCGACGGAAATACATGAAGCAACTCCGAATGCCCATGGATATAGGCGCCTGTGCAGCGGCGCCGATCGCCTTCGCGAGGCGAGGTTCGTTCAGCGGGTTTCGAAGTCGGGCGGGCCTCGCGGCTTCGCGCACAGCCAGATCCTGCGCGAATCGACGATGCCGCCCTCGGGGATCGAGAGCCGGAATGAATGGAGCGTAGCGGGGGGCTCGTGCGGGTAGCATGGCGCGTCCGCAAGGTCGCCGAAGTGCACGCAGTAGCTGCAAGTGGCATGCTGAGTGACCGTGCTTGCAGAATCGTGTGTGTGCCCGGCATGCGCAACCGTGTTGACCGCAAACCCGAGCGCAAAGGCGACGAGCAGGGCTCGTAGCCAGGGCGGCGGGTTGCGGATTTCACGGAACGATCGCATGAGCCAAGGCTATCCTGTAGGCCGGGTCGTGTGAATACCTCGTGCTTCGCCGCGCCGCCGTCTGGCGTCATCTGTGCGAATGGGCGTGGTGGCAGCCGACGGTCGGTTCCGCCATAATCGGTTCACCTCATCCACCGACGTTCCGCGCGAGTGCTGAAGCAAGTCTCTTCCCGCCCCGCAGCCTTTCCAAATAGCTGCAACGGCGATGCGTCAAAAAGAGCTAAGTGAAGATCTCCGGCGACAAATTTCCGGCGGCGCTCGCTAAGGGGCTGGGGCACATTTATCTGGTGTCCGGCGACGAGCCCCTGTTGGTCAACGAAGCCGCCGACGCGATTCGTGCTCGTGCGCGGGGCGAGGGGTTCGCCGAGCGCGATTTGCACGTGACCGAGCGCGGTTTCGACTGGCAGGCGCTGCTCGCGGAGAGCCGCTCGCTGTCGCTGTTCGCGCAACGAAAAATTCTCGAGATTCGGATGCCGACTGCCGCACCGGGGGATCAAGGTGCGAAAGTAATCGCGGACCTCGCGGCCGATCCGTCCCCCGACACGCTCGTACTCGTGACCACACCCAAGCTCGACGGCCGCACGCTCAACTCTCGCTGGGTGAGCGCGATCGACAAGCACGGTACGGTCGTGCAGATTTGGCCGATGGAGCTTGCGCGTCTTCCCGCGTGGATTCGCGAGCGCTTGAGGCGGCACGGCTTACAAGCAGATGCTTCGGCTGCAGCGTTGCTCGCAGAGCGTGTCGAAGGCAACTTGCTCGCCGCTCATCAAGAGATCGAGAAGCTTGCACTGCTCATGCCGAAAGGGGCTGTGACGACCGAAGCCGTGATCGAGGCCGTGGCGGACAGCGCACGGTTCGATGTCTTGCAGCTCGGTGAAGCCGCCATGAAGGGGCAAACCGTCCGCGCGCTACGTATTCTCGAAGGGCTGAGAGGCGAAGGGTTCGAGCCGCCGCTCGTCCTGTGGGCGCTCAATAAAGATCTGCAGTGGATCGCAAGGGCGCAAGCGCTCATGCGCAACGGTCAAAGTGCCGATTCGGCCATGAACGCGCTCTACGTGTGGCGGCCGCGCCAGCCGGCAATGAAGCTCGCACTGCAGCGTCTCTCGCCACGCGCCGTGCGCGGGCTGCTGCTGGACGCGGCCAATGTCGATCGGGCGATCAAGGGCGTCGTTCGCACGAACGTATGGACGGAATTCGAAGCGCTCGTCGCGCGCTTCGCGGGCACGGCATTGGGTCGAGCCGCATGAGCTCGGCGACGGCGGCCGCATCGCACACACCATGAAGCCAATCGGCATCTTCGGCGGGACGTTCGACCCGATTCATTTCGGACACTTGCGTACTGCCTTCGAGCTGCTACAGGCCCTGCGCCTCAGCGAGATGCGGTTCATGCCCGCGGGTAATCCGCCGCACCGCGATGTGACGGTCGCAAGCGCGGAACAACGACTCGCGATGGTTAGAGCCGCAACGGAAGGACAGCCCGGCTTCGTCGTCGACGATCGCGAGATTCGCCGCGAAGGCTTGTCCTATTCCGTCGATACGATGCGGACGCTGCGTGCGGATTTCCCGGATCGTTCGCTTTGCCTAGTCGTCGGAATGGATGCATTCCTCGGCTTGCCAAAGTGGTATCAATGGCGCGAACTTCTCGAATTGGCACACTTGGTCGTCGCGCACAGGCCCGGCTGGCGCGCCCCGAGCATGGGGCCGCTCGGCGAGCTGCTCGTCGATCGGGGAACGGGACGCATCGGAGATCTACACGAGTCGCGGGCGGGGTGCATCTATATCCACGCCGTGACGCAGCTCGAGATCTCGTCGACGGAGTTGCGCAAGATGATCGCCGCCGGCCGCGATCCGCGTTATCTGATGCCGGATTCGGTACGAGCGATCATCGAGGAGACTGGTTGCTACAAGCGCTCATGACACTCTCCGAATGCATCACGCTCGATGCGTCCATGTGCAAACCGGAGGCTATTCCGACGGCGCTCTCTCGTCGGCAATCGTCAACTATCACCTTTTCGTCCTTGAGACGCCGTTCGCTCATCTCGCAGCGGCTCGAGTCTCTCTTCACCTGAGGTAAGCATGGCCGTCAAACGCGCGAAGACTTCACGGGCAAAACGTTCGAAGACCGGCACGAAGACTGCGACCAAGACCAAGGCGCGGTCGAAAGTGCGACAAACGGTTGCGAAGAAAGCCGCGAAGAAGTCCGCCGCGAAATCCTCGGGAGCGAAGGTGAAAGCGCCTGCCTCCCTCGTCAAGATCGTCGAGCGTGCGCTCGATGAAATGAAAGCGGTGAACGTCAGAGTGCTCGACGTACAGAAGCTCACCGACATCACGGACACCATGATCATCGCGACCGGCAACTCGGACCGGCACGTGCGCTCGATCGCCGATCGAGTCGTCGAGCACGCGAAGAAGGCGGGGTTTCGTCCGATGGGCGTGGAGGGCGAGCGCGACGGCGAGTGGGTGCTGGTCGATTTGCACGACGTGATCGTGCACATCATGTTGCCGCGGGTGCGCGAGTTCTACCGGCTCGAGAGCTTATGGGACGTCAGTGCGGCACGCCGCGAGGCGGCGCTGGCGGCCGGTTGATCCCGCATCCCTGATGCGCCTCCTGGTGATCGCTGCCGGCACCCGCTTGCCGAGCTGGGTGAACGAAGGTTTTGCGGAGTACGCATCGCGCCTCACCGGGGAATATCGGCTCGAGCTCAAGGAAATCCCACTCGGGCAGCGCGGCAGCGGCGATGCGAGGCAAGCGCTCGCAAAGGAACGCGATCGGATGCTCGCGGCGCTGCCCGCACGAAGCTATGTCGTCGCGATGCAGGTGCAGGGACGCGCGCTGACGAGCGAGCAGTTAGCGAAGTTCTTGGAGGCCCGCGCGCGCGACGGTCGAGACGTGGCGTTCTGTATTGGCGGTCCCGACGGCCTTCCGCAGGAACTCGACGCGCGCGCCGATTACCGCTGGTCCCTTTCGGCTCTCACGTTGCCGCACGCGCTCGTGCGTGTCGTGCTCGCAGAAGCGTTGTATCGCGCGGTGACGATCATCAAGGGGCATCCGTATCACAGGGCTTGATGGGCCCAGAGCCCCAACTTAAACCTTCATCCTCGCCAATTCTGCGAGCGCGGAAGATGCGCTCGGAAAGCGTTCATTCGGGTCTTTCGCGAGGAGCCCGTCGATGAGCCGTTGGAAGCGACTCAGCTCCGGTGCGAGTGTCGGAATGGGATCGTTTCGATGCGATTGAATGATGGCGATCACGGAGTTGCCGCGAAACGGACGTTGTCCCGTGAGCATTTCGTAGAACATCACGCCGAGACTGTAGAGATCGCTTCGTTGATCGACCGGCGCGCCTTCGGCCTGCTCGGGACTGATGTAGTAGGGGGAGCCTCGCACTTCGCCTGCGTGTGTGAGCTGCGTACCGCCGTCCACCGCTTTCGCGAGCCCGAAGTCGATGAGCACGATGCGTCCATCCTGTCGCATCATCACGTTTGCCGGCTTGAGATCGCGATGACACAAGCCGGCCGCGTGGACCGCCACGAGCGCGCCTGCGATCTGCACGAAAATATCGACGCTGTCCTTGACCGTCATGAGATTGCG
>JAAYXG010000801.1 GCA_012516015.1 Lysobacteraceae bacterium
CCGTCGCGGATCACCTTGCCGCCGCCGAACTTGACTTCCTCGCCATAGACGGTGTAGTCGCGCTCGACCTCCACGATGAGCTCCGTGTCTCCGAGGCGCACGCGATCGCCCGTCGTGGGACCGTACATCTCAGCGTAAGCACGGCGATCGATCGTAGTCATTCGATATTCCTCGTCCCTCTGCCGAGCTCTCGGGCTGTCACAGCTTCCCCATCACTCGCCCGTTGAACCCATACACGATCCGGTCGCCCCCATAAGCCACGAGCTCGACTTCCCGTTCTTGACCGGGCTCGAAACGCATTGCCGTGCCGGAAGGGATATTCAGCCGAAAGCCGCGCGTCGATTCGCGGTCGAAACGGAGCGCGGCGTTCGTCTCGTAGAAGTGATAGTGCGAACCGACCTGGATCGGACGATCGCCCATGTTCGCGACCTTGATTCTGCGCGTCGCTCGCCCCGTGTTCAGCTCGAGCTCACCGGAGGCGGGAAGAAGTTCCCCGGGAATCATACGTGTCGCTCCGCGATGTAAGGTCTATGGTGTGAAGCCAGAATGGCACGATAGGGGTCTCTGCCCTTGCACGTTACACCTGACACGTCACACTTCCGTTAGGGTATTGGGTTATGGACCGTTACTAACTTCGTGCCGTCCGGAAACGTCGCTTCGACTTGCACGTCCGGGATCATCTCCGGAACGCCTTCCATGACATCGTCGCGCGTGAGGATCGTCGCGCCGTAACGCATGAGCTCCGCGACCGACTTACCGTCGCGAGCGCCTTCCATGACCGCCGCGGAAATGAGCGCAACCGCTTCCGGATGGTTGAGCTTTAGCCCGCGCGCCCTGCGGCGCTCGGCGAGCAGCGCTGCGGTGAAAATCAGCAGTTTGTCCTTTTCGCGTGGAGACAGGTTCATAGGATTCGGGTGACGGTAGCCGTTGGACGTGACGGGATATCGACGTCAGGTTCTCCAGATTCTCGGAACGAGGGACTCGCGGTTCATGAGTGCGGGTCTCGAGATGGTCCAGATCCGCGTTAGTGCGCCTCGGACGGGCTCGGCTTGTTGCCCCAGCGCACGGCACACGAGCACGTCGTCGACCAGACTGAGCGCCATCTCCACGTCTTGCGGAACGTACTCGCGCACTCGCTCGATCAGCACGCGAGTCGCCGGATAGGCCAGCAGCGTGCCGATCGCCCTGCAGCCGTTGAGACCCCACACCGCCGTGGGCGCGACACTATCTCCTTCGATCCTCAAGCGATCGATTACGCGCGGCACGCCTTCAACCTCGAGCTCGAAGCCGAGCTGCAACGCGCCGGCCTCGAAGTCATCGCTGCGCGCCGGCAATCCAAGGCACGCGATTTCCCATCCGATGAATCGCGATGCACCTTTGACGCGCACTCGGGTCGTGCTGCGCACTCGTGCCCCGCTGAAGAAGATGCTCTCCTGCGGCAGCCACTCGACGCACGCGCCGGCGATATCGATCGATTGGTCCTGTCGCGCGATCGCGCCTTGCGAGCGATAGAACTTCGCGGCGGCCGGCGTCGTGAGCAGCACGTTGGTTCCGTGCTCCGCGTTCACTCGAATCGAAAGCGCATCGCCGCCGACGACGCCCCCTGGAGGATGCAGGACGTAGACATGGCAGACGCCCTCCTCCGGATAGAACGGCCGTTGCACGATCAGCGGCCCGAGATGCGATCGCTCGACGAGATGCGTCTGAGCACCGCGCGCGGCGAAGCGCAGCCGAAGATCGGCTCGCCACCCAGCATCGTGCAGGTCAGGCTCGGCAATCATCTTCAAACCGTCAGGTGCTGCTTCACGAGCTCATCCGTCAGTGCGCCGATCTCCCCGCTCGCGACGATTCGACCCTTGTCGATCATCCGAAACTCGCTCGCAACCCGACGTGCGAACGGCAGCTTCTGCTCGACGAGCAGCACCGTGAGGTTCGCCTCCTCGTTGAGCTTCAAAATGATGTCGCCGATCTCGTGCACGATGTTCGGCTGAATGCCTTCGGTCGGCTCATCCAGGATCAAGAGCTTCGGCTCCAACACCAAGGCTCGACCGATCGCGAGCTGCTGCTGCTGTCCTCCGGAAAGGTCTCCGCCGCGTCGGCGCAGCATCTTCTTGAGCACGGGAAAGAGCTCGAATATTTGCTCCGGCAGATCGCGCCGCTTCTTGCGCCGAGCGGACAATCCTACGCGCAGATTCTCCTCGACCGTGAGCTGCGAGAAGATCTCGCGCCCCTGCGGCACGTAGCCGATGCCGACATTTGCGCGCCGTTCCGCCGGAAGTGCATGCAGATCATGCCCCTCATAGCGGACCTCCCCGGATGCTACAGGCAACAGGCCCATGATGCACTTGAGCAAGGTCGTCTTGCCCATTCCGTTTCGTCCCATCAAGCACGTTCGGGAACCCTTGGGCACGCTCATGTTCACGTCCCAGAGGATGTGGCTGCCGCCGTAGAACTGATTGAGGTTCTGGATGTCCAGCATCGCGCGCCGCCTACTCGCCCAGATACACTTCCACGACGCGCCGATCGTTCTGTACTTCGTCGATCGTGCCCTCCGCGAGCACGCGGCCCTCGTGCAGCACCGTCACTTTGCGTGCGATCGATCGCACGAACTCCATGTCGTGCTCGACGACGACGACGGATTGCTTACCCGCGAGCGACAGCAACAGCTCCGCGGTGCGCTCGACCTCCTGCGGCGTCATGCCCGCGACCGGCTCGTCCACGAGCAAGAGTTGCGGATCCTGCATCAGCAGCATACCGATCTCGAGCCACTGCTTCTGACCATGCGAGAGCGCGCCTGCGCGCAGCGAACGTACGTGCTCGAGACCGATCGTCTCCAGAACCGAGTCCGCGAGATCGCGCTGTGTCGCGCTCAGCGGCTTGAGCAACGTCGCCCAGATCGTCTTGTCGCCGGATGCCGCAAGCTCGAGGTTCTCGAACACCGTGTGGTGCTCGAACACCGTAGGCTTCTGGAACTTGCGACCGATTCCAGCTTGCGCGATTTCCGGCTCGCTCATCGTGAGCAAGTCGGTCGTTTGACCGAACCATGCGGAGCCGGCGTCCGGCCGCGTCTTGCCCGTGATGACGTCCATCATCGTCGTCTTCCCGGCGCCGTTCGGACCGATGATGCAACGAAGCTCGCCTGCGTCGATGTAGAGGGTGAGCGCGTTCAGGGCCTTGAAACCGTCGAAGCTCACGGTGATGTCCTCGAGGTACAGAATCGGACCGTGCGAGGCATCGCCGGGCGGCGGACGTCCCTTGCTTGCGCCGACACCGAAGACTTTCTGCCAACCGTTGCGAATCGCAGCCGCTGCGTTCATGCCGGCACCGCTTTTGCGAGAACGTTCGGCTTGCGCTTGACTCGTGCGGCCAAGCCCACCACACCCTGCGGCAAGAACAACGTAACGAGCACGAACAACGCACCGAGCGCGTACAACCAGAACTCGGGCAGCGCGGCCGTAAAGTAGGTCTTCGCATAGTTGACGAGCACGGCACCGGCAACCGCACCATACAACGTGCTGCGTCCGCCGACGGCCACCCAGATCACGACCTCGATCGAGTTGATCGGCTGAAACTCGCTCGGATTGATGATGCCGACCTGCGGCACGTACAGCGCGCCTGCGACACCGGCGAGCGCGGCCGAGAACGTCCACACCCACAGCTTGTACGATTCGACGCGGTAGCCGATGAAGCGCGTGCGGCTCTCGGCGTCGCGTACCGCTTGAATCACACGGCCCGCGCGCGAGTGGGTGAGGTACTTGCAAGCGAGATACCCGAGCGCGAGCGCGACGCCGGAAGCGACGAAGAGCGAGACGCGCGTTCCCGGTGCATAGATATCGAAGCCGAGGATCTCCTTGAAATCGGTGAGCCCGTTGTTGCCGCCGAAGCCCATGTTGTTGCGGAAGAACGCAAGCATCAGCGCGTAGGTGAGCGCTTGCGTGATGATGGAGAGATAAACCCCCGTCACGCGCGAGCGAAATGCCAGCCACCCGAATACGAACGCGAGCACGCCCGGCACGAGAATCGCCATCGCCGCCGCAAACCAGAACATGTCGAAGCCGTGCCAGAACCACGGCAGCTCGGTCCAGTTGAGGAACACCATGAAATCCGGCAGCTCCGGATGACCGTACACTCCCCGCGTTCCGATCTGCCGCATCAAGTACATCCCCATCGCATAGCCGCCGAGCGCGAAGAAGGCGGCATGGCCGAGACTCAAGATGCCGC
>JAAYXG010000802.1 GCA_012516015.1 Lysobacteraceae bacterium
ATCTTCCATCGCGGCAACGACTTTGTTGCGCACCTGCATCAGCATCGAGAAAGAAAGACTGGCTTCCTGACTCGCGAGCATCGCGCCGACGAGATCGTCGCTGCGCCCGCTATCAACCTCGGCCATCTTGTCTGCTGCCGCTCGATCTTGGGCGTTGACGGATTCGATGATCTGGCGAAAGGCGGCGCCGAAGCCGGCGCCGGCACTCGTCGGTGAGGATCCGACGTCGGTGTTTGGTTTGATTGCAGAAAGTGACAGCGCTTGCACATCCGCTTCGATGCGCGCCTGAGCGGCGGCGATCGATGCGCTCATTCCGTTGTTCATTTTGTTCTTGGTTCTCCATTTCGACGATTCTTACCTTGAAGGCGCTCGAGACTCGTCAAGCGACGTCTCGACTGCCTGCTACGCCAGACCTATCGTCTCAATGCGAGGTGAGTTGAAGCGCACGAATCCGAATTTGGTACCCAGTGCTCAGTTCGCCGCGCACTTTCAGCAATCCCTTCGCAAACCGCACATCCATCCACGTACGTAGCTTGCGCGCTGAGCAGGAATTCTCCTATCTACGCGCACTCGAGTTCGCGCAACCGTGCTGGCGCGCGAACAAGAGACACTTGCATGTGAGGATGTGACGAGCTGATTGTGCTCGAGACTCTGACGCCGCAATCGCGCGATGAGCCGCGCGCGATTACAAGCGCTGTCAACGCAACGTCGTGCCGCGATCAAGGCGACCAATGCGTGCATGCAGAGTCGAGATGTATGCGCCCACACCGGCGTTGCACGCGCTTCGACGCGAGCGATTCGCGTGAAGGGCGTGTAGTCCGCTCCCCGATATTGATGACAAGCGATAAAGATTTCGCGCGTGTCCCCGATACACAGCGTCGACACCTTTCCAGGAGCTGCATCGGACATGGACACGCTCGCACTTTCGCCACGCAAGCCCTCTCGTTCCTATCAGGTGCTCGATCCGCGCACGCTCGGACGCCCGGTGCACTTGCTTGGCAAGTACATAGAGCGCCTTCGTGCGGATCTCACGGAGCTGATGCACGTGTGGTTCAACCGCCGCTATCGCGCGCGTTTCGAAGTCGGCGCGCTCGCTTTCGAACAAGGGCCCGCCGCCACCTCGGATCGCTGGCTCAATTTCCGTTCTGATGCCGGAAGCATCGCCTTCTCCGCCGATCGCAGCGTGCTGTTGTGCATCTTGGCCTATCGCTACGGCGTTCCTCCGGGCGAGATGCAGGTGGGGGCCGACATTGACGAGTGGAACGAACGCGAGACGGCAACCGAGCAACGCTTGGCGGCCCGGCTCGGGCATCAGCTCGTAGGTGCTGCGGCAGCCGCGATCGATCATCTGCAGTCCGAGGCGAAGGCGGCGAGCTCGACCAGAGAGTTCACGCCGGCTCCGGTCACGCTCGAGGACGGTGCGTGGATCTTGCGCGTCAAAGTGACGGAACGCGCGCATCGCCTCGAAGGAACATTGTGCTTTCGCTTCGATGAGCAGTGGATCGCGCGACTGATGCGCGGGCTTGCGCCGAAACGCGAACGTACCGGTGTAGAGAGCTCGTCCCGCGTGCTCGCACAGCCGCTGCCAGCTCGTTTGCAGCTCACGATGAATGCTCGCCTGATCGAGAAGCCAATCGATCTAGGCACTTTGCTCGATCTGCGGGTCGGCGACGTTATTCCGGTAACCGTTGCATCGACTGACGTGCTGATCGGCGATTCGCGCCTGTTTACCGCCAGCCTCGCCGAGCACAAAGGCAAGCTGTGCCTCACCTGCTTCGAAGATGTGGAGTAATTATGAACGCCTCTGATTCCCAGCTGCAGGATCCTCTGCCCAACGACCTCTCCGACGAGCTACCCGACGAATTGCCCGACGAGTTCGATGAGGCGGAAGAAGCGCCCGCGCCCGCTCCTCGCGCGCGCCGCGACTTCGCGAACCTGATGCGTAAGATCCCGGTCACATTGACTCTGGAAGTCGGCTCGGCGTGCATCTCACTGCAAGAGCTCGCGGTCATCGAGACGAATAGCGTGATCGAGCTCGACACGCTCGCCGGCGAGCCATTGATCATCAAGGTGAACGGCACGCCCATCGGCCGTGCCGAAGTCGTCGTGAGCGGAGAGAAGTATGGGCTGCGGGTGCTGGAACTGAGCGATCTGGACCTAGGCTCCTTGGCATGAGCTTGTTTGCTTTCGTCCGCCGCAAGCTAGCTGCCGGGGCTGCGACGCTCGCGGCCGCGGCGCTTTGCGGCAT
>JAAYXG010000803.1 GCA_012516015.1 Lysobacteraceae bacterium
GATCGATGAGCGGAATCCAGGCGGCTACCCGACGGCAGTGACGGAGGGTGCGGGGACCGATCCAGTCTATGTCGGTCGCATTCGCGAGGACATCAGTCACGAGCGCGGTCTGAATTTGTGGATTGTGTCCGATAACGTTCGCAAGGGAGCTGCTTTAAATAGCGTTCAGATCGCCGAGATTTTGGTAAAAACCTACCTGTAAGCTATAGTTGCGTGCGCAAAGTCACAAAAAACATGAGCAGTAAGCCCCGCTCGCGCCGAGTCAAAAGCGCGTCCCCAACGGCTTCGGAGGCTTCGGGTCACGTCACGGGAGAGCTGATGAGACGATATCTGCCGCAGCTCGTGCTGACGGGCGCATTGCTATCGCCGTTGAGTTCTTGGGCATTGGGGCTTGGCGAGATCCGCCTCAATTCCGCGTTAAATCAACCGTTTGACGCCGAAATCGAGCTTATTTCTCCGACGCCGGAAGAGCTCCAGAGCCTCAAGGTAGGCCTCGCGAGCACTGACCTGTTCTCCCGCTACGGCATCGATCGGCCCGCTTATCTCTCGAGTTTCGACTTCAAGATCAGCCGTTCCCGTGACGGGCGGGCGACGATCAGGGTGAGTTCGAATCGCTCGGTCACCGAGCCGTTTGTCACGCTGCTCGTCGAGGCAAGTTGGGCGCGCGGACGTCTCGTTCGCGAATACACAGTGCTGCTCGATCCGCCTGTTTTCATGCCTTCGCAAACGCAGGCACCGACGCCGGTCACGGCTCCGCAGGCAGGCGCGCAGACCGAGGGTCGCATTGCGCGTCCTGCGCCGCAGCCGGAGCCGCAAGCACCTGCGGTGACCGAGAGCCCGATGCCTGCCGATCCCACGCCGGCGCCGACGGAGCAACCCTCATTCGCTGCAAGCCCGAGCGCGTTCGGCAGCGAGTACACCGTGCAGCGCAACGACACGCTGTGGCGCATTGCAAGCCAGATCAACCCGGGTTCGCCGAGCGTCATCAATCAGACGATGATCGCGCTCTTCCGCGCGAACCCAGCGGCCTTCGACGGCAACATCAATCGTCTGCGCGCGGGCGCCGTCCTGCGCATCCCCGAGACAGCCGAGATCGAAGCCGTATCGACTTCCGAGGCGGCTGCCGAAGTGGCACGCCAGGCGTCGGAGTGGAGCGCCGCGCTCTCGACGCCGACGCCAAGCGAAGAAGCGAGTCGGTTGCGCCTCGTGACGCCGGAAGAAGCCCCGACCGCGCCGACGGCGACGCCGTCGGCACCGGAAGAGGCGCCGGTCGCAGCGGCACCGACCTCGGCGCCTGCCACGGCTGCAGAAGAGGACCGACGTCTGCAAGTCGAGAGCCCGGATTTCTCCGGCATGCAGCAGAGTGGCGACGAGGCGCCGATCGAGGAGGCGCCGATCGCAGCGGAAGAGGCCGCGCCGGAAGAGCTCGCCACGGCAGAAGAGCCTGCCGCTGCGGAGCAGCCGGCACCCGCGCCTGCGACTCAGCCGCAACCGGCGCCGGCGACGGAAGAGCCCGCTGTCTCGCTCGTCGATCGCATCGGACAGTTCTGGTGGGCTCTCGTCGTGCTCGGCCTGCTGGCGCTCCTATTGGTGTTCGTCCGCCGTCGCCGCACGGATACTTCGCTCGACTCGCTCGATGCGATCGCAACGCCGTCGTTCGAATACGAGCCGCCGGTTCGGCGTGCGCCTGCGACAACGAAGGCGCGCGAGCCCGAGCCGTTCCACATCGAAGAGGATGCGGATGCCGCGACCGATACGATCGGAGCGCCTGCGGCCGACACGGTGCGCCGCGAAGAGCCTGTGCACGACGAGCCCGTCGCAGCGGCGCCGACCTCTGATACGTCGATCGACGACACGCTGAGCAGCGATACGGCGATCCGCTTGGATCAACAGGATGCGCTCGCGGAAGCCGACTTCCACATGGCCTACGGTCTCTACGATCAGGCCGCCGATCTCGTGAAGATCGCGATCGAACGCGAACCGACTCGCCGCGACCTCAAGCTCAAGCTCCTCGAAATCTACTTCGTCTGGGGCAATCGCGACCTGTTCCTCGAGACGGCGCGCGAGCTCGGATCGACTCGTTCGGAAGCGGCGCCCGGCGAATGGGACAAAGTGGTCATCATGGGCAAGCAGATCGCGCCCGAAGACCCGCTCTTCCAAGGCGAATCGGGAGCCGCACATGTCGACCTCGTGGACGTCAACCTGGAAGGCGGAGAGAACCGAGTCGATGTCGATCTGTTCGCCGAGCCGCAAGCCGAACAGCCGGCCGGCCTAGACCTCGAATTCGCGAGCGGGGAGCATCCCGCGCCCTCGGGGGATTCGGATCTCGACTTCTTGCTCGATGAGCCGAAGCGCGGCGAAGACGACGATGCCACGCGCGAGATCGATCCGCTTGCACGAACGCAGGAAACCCCCACGATCGAATCACCGATCTTGGATCGCGGCGCCGAGACGGTGCGGGAGAAAACCGACACCGCGGAATTCTCCAAGCTCTCTACCGAGCAGACAGCGGAGATCTCGCTCGACGATCTCGGCCTCGATGCCGAAGCGATCGATCATTCGGGCTCGCTCGAAGATACGACCTCGCTCGAGAAGGACGCGGGAGATACGGTCGAGAGTGCGCGTCCGCTTAGCGATGATGAGATGACGCAGATCGCGCGTCCGCTTAGCGATGATGAGATGACACAGATCGCGCGTCCGCTCGGCGACGACGAGATGACGCAGCTCGCGCCCTCTTTGGGCAGCTTCGATCGCACGATGGAAGCGCCGCAGCCGCCGGAGCAGAAGTTCGATCTCGACACGACCGGCACGATCTACATCGATCAAGTCGATCTGTCGGGCAACGATACGGTCGAGCAGCCGCGCGGCGACGTCGACTCGACGGCGACGATGAAGGCACCGAGCGGTCTCGACTTGGATCTCGGCGCGCTAGATGAGGCTGCATCGGGCGGCAACGATACGGTTCGCCATGCCCGCCCCGGCAACGGTCATTCGGAAGAGGACCGCTTCTCGAGCGATGTGTTCTCGGAGCGCGCGACGGAAACGGCAGGGGTCGATCTGGACGTAGGCGATGCGCTTGCATCGGACGATCATTCGCCGACGAACAAGCAGACGGTGGCGACCGAGATGGAGCTCTCGGAGCTCGAGCCCGTGACGATGAGCGAAGTCGGTACCAAGCTCGACCTTGCGCGCGCCTATATGGACATGGGCGATCCGGACGGCGCTCGCAGTATCCTCGAAGAGGTCATGCAGGAAGGCAACCCGAACCAGAAGCAGGAAGCGAACCGGTTGCTCGAGTCGATCAGATAGGCTGTAGACCGTAGGCTGTAGACTGTAGCCGGAAGGGCGCTTCGCGCGCCCTGGCTACCGAGAGCACAGCTATGCATCAGTCGGCGTTTCTTCTCGTGTTTCTGACGACGGCTTACGACCTACAGCCTACAGCGTAGGGGCGGCCGCGATGCGTATCGCCCTCGGCCTCGAATACGACGGCAGTGCGTTTTCGGGCTGGCAGTCGCAGGCGCACGCGCATGGCGTCCAGACGAGCGTCGAGGCGGCGCTCAGCGAGGTCGCGAATCACGCCGTGACCGTGACTGCCGCGGGACGCACGGATGCGGGCGTGCATGCGGCGATGCAGGTCGTGCATTTCGATTCCGACTCGGTCCGTACCGAGCGCGGCTGGGTGCTCGGGACCAATACCCATCTTCCTCCTCAAGTGAGCGCGCTCTGGGCGCGCGTCGTGCCGGAGGCCTTCCATGCCCGTTACAGCGCGTTCGCGCGCCGCTATCGGTATCTCATCTTGAATCGCGTTCCGCGGCCGGCACTGGCCGCGCAGAGAGTGGCTTGGGTGCGAGACCCACTCGATGCCGAGCGCATGCATGAAGCGGCACAATTGCTCCTCGGCGAGCACGACTTCTCCTCCTTTCGCGCCGCGGAGTGCCAGGCTCGCACACCGATGCGATACATGCATGAGATTACGGTCGAGCGGCACGGCGAGCTCGTCGTCCTATCGGTGCTCGCGAACGCCTTCCTGCATCACATGGTGCGCAATATCGCGGGGGTGCTGATCGCCATCGGTACGGGCGAGCGGCCGGTGAGGTGGGCGCGCGACGTGCTCGAGGCGCGTGACCGCACTCAAGGCGGAATTACTGCTCCAGCAGCGGGTCTTTATCTCGCTGGAGTACGCTATTCGCCCAACCTGGGGCTTCCGAGCGAAGACGCGCAAATCCTGGGCGCGTCTTGCCCGCCTCAGCCGGACCAAGTATAGATGCGCCTCTTTGGGTGCCGCGGGACGCTGAATGACCTGGTTTGAAAAAATTATGCCTTCGCGGATCAAGACCGAGCGTCGTACGCGTTCGGTGCCCGAGGGTCTGTGGATGAAGTGCGCCGCCTGCGACGCCGTTCTGTATCGGGCCGAGCTCGAGCGCAATCTGCACGTATGTCCGAAGTGCGGGCACCACATGCGGATCGGTGCGCGCGAACGCTTGGAGTCGTTCCTCGATCCCGAGGGCTATGTCGAGCTCGCGGACAATATCGAGCCGGAAGATCCGCTGAAGTTTCGCGACACGAAGAAGTATCGCGATCGACTCGCGCAGGCGCAGAAGACGACGCAGGAGAAAGATGCGCTGATCGTGATGGCCGGCACGCTGCACGGCTTGCCGATCGTCGCTTGTGCTTTCGAGTTCTCGTTCCTCGGCGGCTCCATGGGATCGGCCGTGGGCGAGCGGTTCGTGCGCGGCGCGGAGCATGCGCTCGAGCATCGCAAGCCGCTCGTGTGCTTCTCCGCAAGCGGCGGCGCTCGTATGCAAGAGGCGCTGCTTTCGCTGCTGCAGATGGCGAAAACGAGCGCGATGCTCGCTCGCTTGTCGGAAGCACGAATCCCGTATATCTCGGTGCTCACCGATCCGACAACCGGCGGTGTTTCGGCGAGCCTCGCGATGCTCGGGGACGTGAACATCGGTGAGCCGAAGGCGCTGATTGGTTTTGCCGGCGCACGCGTCATCCAGCAGACGGTGCGCGAAACGCTGCCGGAAGGGTTCCAGCGCAGCGAGTTTCTCCTGGATCACGGCGCGCTCGACATGATCGTCGATCGACGCGACATGCGCGAGCGTATCGCGGGGCTCTTGACGATGTTCATGCAGTTGCCCGCGCCGGAATTCGCGCCCAAGGCCTGACACAATGCGATCGTGTGAGGTGTAACGTGTAAGGTGTAAAGTCGGAGCGGCGTCGCGCCTGAGTCTGACAATACACTTCACACCAAACACGTTACACGCGCGCGAGCGCAAACGGTTCCATGCGTTTCTCCCGACTCTCCGATTGGCTCGCGTGGCAGGAGCGCCTGCATCCGAGCGCCATCGACCTCGGTCTCGAACGCGTGCGACGGACGCTGGCGCGACTCGGTTGGAGGCCGCCGAAATGCCCCGTCGTCACGGTGGGCGGAACGAACGGCAAGGGTTCGACCGTCGCGCTTCTGACCCGTATCTTGAGCGCGGCGGGCTATCGGGTCGGCACGTTCACTTCGCCGCATCTCGTGCGCTATAACGAGCGCATCACGCTCGCTGAGCGAGAAGTCGCGGATGCATCCTTGCTGGCGGCGTTCGAGCGAATCGACGCGGCGCGCGCCGCGGACACGCTGACGTTCTTCGAGTTCAATACTCTCGCGGCGCTCTTGATCTTCGAAACGGCTGAACCTGATGCGATCGTGCTCGA